>JBOIFZ010000099.1:0-46637 GCA_050741735.1 Burkholderiales bacterium | reverse complement strand
GCTCCATGATCGAGCGCTCGTAAGAGCGCACTTCATCCACCAGCCTGCGCAGTCCGTCGCACAGGGCTTCGACCTGCTTCGCGGAAAAGCGGATCAGCATGAGCTCGGCGGAGATCTCCTCCTGCGTTTTCAGATAAGGGCGGCTGCGCGAGCCGTTCTTCGCCAGCGCCTTCATCATCTTGTTGTAGAGCACGCGAATCTTGGCGAAACGTTCGCCGGCATCGGCCTTGAGCTTGAGCATGCTGGCGTTCTGCACGGCGGCGCCGTCGTCGTCCTCTTCGGTTTCGGCCTCGAGGTCCTCTTCCAGTTGCTCGTCGGCGACTTCCTCGGCCAGCGACTCCGCGGGAGCGTTCGGATCGATCAGGCCGTCCACCACTTCGTCGATACGCATTTCCTCGCGATCGATCTTGTCGGACAGGCTGAGGATTTCGGCGATGGTGGTCGGGCAGGCGGAAATGGCCTGGATCATGTGCTTCAGGCCGTCCTCGATGCGCTTGGCGATCTCGATTTCGCCCTCGCGCGTCAGCAGTTCGACCGAACCCATCTCGCGCATGTACATGCGTACCGGATCGGTCGTGCGCCCGAATTCGGAATCGACGGTGGAAAGCGCCTGCTCCGCCTCCTCGACCACGTCTTCATCGGGAACCACGACCGGCGTCGCCTCATTCATCAGCAGCGTTTCGGCATCCGGCGCCTCGTCGTAGACCTGGATGCCCATGTCGTTGATCATGCTGATGATGTTTTCAATCTGCTCGGCATCCAGCATGTCGTCCGGGAGATGGTCGTTGATCTCAGCGTAAGTGAGATAGCCGCGCTCCTTGCCGAGGACGATCAGGTTTTTCAGGCGCATGCGTCTGGCTTCAGCATCGATGGGCTGCTGAGCCTGCGCTTGCACCTTGACCTGCTCTTTGCGTCTTTCTCTTGCCATGTCCTTTAGTCCTTTAGAAACAACTGCTTAAAAAATGACGGGCAAAAAAGAACCGCGCATTATACCGGACTCGCCCGGCGCCTTCATTCAGCCGCCGTACGTTGCTGCAAACGCCGGAACTGCTCCTCATCCTCCGGCGTCCAGCGTTGAAGCTTGCTCTTCTCCAGGAGCAGCGTGATGCGTACATGGCGGAATCGCTCCGTGAGCCGCCCCCAGGCGCCGGTAAATTCCGCTTCCAACGCCTCGTCTTCCATCCGTTCCCAGCGCAGGCTGCCGACCTCGATCTCGCGCGCCAGGGCTTCGAACTCGCCGCCACGAAAATTCTCGGCGGCGCTGCGCAGGTCGGGGCGGCTGCGGCAGAGTTCAAGCAGCCGTTCTAGCAGCGCTAGTTCCGCCGGCGGGAGCTCGATCGACGCAAGATCGGCGTTGGCTTGAAGCTGTGTGGAATCTGCCAGCGCTGCAAGAGAGGGACGGAAAACCAGCATCTCGGAGAGCAGCCGGGTGAGCGAAGGCTTTACCAAAGTACGCCGCTCCGGGGCCCGGCCTCGCGCAACTACTTTGATCTCGAAACCCTGTTCGAGTTCGGACTGGGCGACACCGGCCAGTTCCGCGACTTGCTTGCGCAGCACCAGCGACAGCATCGGCGCGGCCACCTGCTTGACCAGTGGCTTGGCGTCCTGCAGGAACTTGGCCCTGCCCTCCGCGGTGCGCATGTCCACCCGCGAGGCCAGTTGCTGCAACAGAAATTCCGACAGCGGCTGCGCCTCCCGCAACAGCGCTTCGAACGCCTCCTTGCCGTGGCTGCGCACGAAGCTGTCCGGATCGTCTTCGGCAGGCAGGAACAGGAAGCGCACCTGCTTGCCGTCCTGCAACTGTGCCAGACTGTTCTCGAGTGCCCGCCAGGCGGCGCGGCGCCCGGCCTCGTCACCGTCGAAACAGTAGATCACATCGTCGCTCTGCCGCAGCAGCTTCTGGACCTGCCAAGGCGTGGTCGCGGTGCCGAGCGTGGCGACGGCGTAGCCGACCCCATACTGGGCGAGCGCGACGACGTCCATGTAGCCCTCGACCACGATCACCTTATCCGCATCGCGGATTGCCGCTCTAGCCTGGAACAGGCCGTAAAGCTCGCGGCCTTTCTCGAACAGCGGCGTTTCCGGCGAGTTCAGATATTTGGGCTCGCCCTGATCAATGATGCGCCCGCCAAAGCCGATGATCCCGCCGCGCCGGTTGTGAATCGGAAACATGATGCGGTCGCGGAAGCGGTCGTAGCGCCGCCCCTGCTCGTTCACAATCACCAGCCCGGCTTCGCTCAGCGACTTCGACTGATAATCGGCGAACACCGACTCCAGGTTCTGCCAGCCGTCGGGGGCGTAACCGAGGCCGTAGCGGGCGGCGATTTCGCCGCTGAGCCCGCGGCCCTTCAGATAGGCCACCGCCCGCTCCGAGGTCTTGAGCTGCGCCTTGTAGTACTGCGCCGCCTTGAGCATGACCTCGGTGAGATCTTCGGCGGCCTCGGCCTTTTCCTTCTGGCGCGGGTCGGGAACCTGCTCGGGCACGGTCATGCCGGCACGACCGGCGAGTTCCTTGACCGCGTCGATAAAGCCCATGCCCTGGTACTCCATCAGAAAGCTGATCGCGGTGCCGTGCGCGCCGCAGCCGAAGCAGTGATAAAACTGCTTGGTGGGGCTCACCGTGAACGACGGCGATTTCTCGCTGTGGAAGGGGCAGCGGGCGGCGTAGTTGGATCCGGCCCGCTTGAGCGGCACGTAGGACTCGATCAAGTCCACGATATCCACCCGGTTGAGGAGGTCCTGGATGAAGGACTGTGGAATCATTTCGTCGACATCGTCTCGCGCTCGGTTCCCCTGACAACCGGGGCCGGTCGCCGTCAGCGGAACTCCTCGGGGCTTTCGAAGAATTATAGGTTACTTTCCACGGATTTCCGGGAAAGCCACGATCGCCGAAATCAGGCGATTTCGTATTATCTTTGAATCACTTGCCCGATCCCGCGGCCTTGACTTGGGCCGCCACCTCAGCCAATTCGGCGCGTCCCGGACTCGCGAGTCGCGAAGCCACCCGGAGCGGCAAGGGCCGCCAGCGCGCCGCAGTCTTCCGTTAACCCGACATCTTCGCCTTGACCAGCGTTGATACCTTGCCCATATCGGCGCGCCCGGCCAGTTGGGGTTTGAGCACGGCCATCACCTTGCCCATGTCCGCCATACCCTTGGCGCCGCATGACTGGATGGCGGCGGCAACCGCCGCCTCGACTTCGGCATCGGACAGAGCCTTCGGCAGGTAGGCCTGCAATAGGGACAACTCGAATTGCTCGACGTCGACCAGGTCCTGGCGCCCGCCTTTCTGGAACTGCTCGATTGAATCGCGCCGCTGCTTGATCATCTTCTCAATCACCGACATCACGTCGGCATCGCTCATGTCCTTGCGCTCGTCCACCTCGCGCTGCTGGATCGCCGCCAGCAGCAAACGGATGGCGGACAAGCGCTGCGCATCCTTCGCGCGCATCGCCGTTTTCATGTCGTCGGTGATCCGGGCCTTTAAAGACATGTGAAGGGTAAAGGCGCGAGTCTCGGCGTTGGTCCAACGGCTTTCACGATAACGTTGAAAACCTGAAAACCAGTTTTGTGGAGGAGAATCATGGTATTTTTGATCCGAATCGGTAGTTCATTGCCGTCTTTTGCTTTGTCAACGTGTTGGACGATCGCTGATACACGAGTGTTGGACGATCGGTGATACTTACCCGGTAAAGGGTGATTGGGTGAAGAGTAGAAGCGAAAAGGGTGAAGGTCTTAGCCTTCACCCTTCACTGTTCACCCTTCACAGGATTGCTCAATAGAGCTTGGGCGGAAGGAGCTGGTTGCGCAGGCGCTTGTGATGGCGCTTGATGGCTGCAGCGAGCTTGCGTTTGCGCTCGGCGGTGGGCTTCTCGTAGAATTCGCGCGCCCGCAGCTCGGTCAGCAGACCGGTCTTTTCCACCGTGCGCTTGAAGCGGCGCATGGCCACTTCAAACGGCTCGTTTTCCTTGACTCGAATCGTCGGCATAGAAAGTGAAATAAAACAGTCCTGAAAGTTGTCGGCCAAAACAAAGGGGCGCATTCTAGCAATAATCCCCTGATTTGCATATACAACCAGGCGATTGGCCGTCCTTGCGCCCGACGCCGCGCAGTGCCCGCATACGCCTGTCACGCCCGACCATTCCCCTTTAACTCAATGCCTTATGCTGGTTCTCGGGATCGAAACGTCTTGCGATGAAACCGGGGTCGCCCTCTACGACACCGGGGCCGGGCTGCTCGGTCATACGCTTTTCTCCCAGGTGGCGATGCACGCCGAGTACGGCGGGGTGGTGCCGGAGCTCGCGTCCCGTGATCACGTGCGCAGGCTTTTGCCGTTGACCCGCGGGCTGCTGGAGAGCTGCGGACGCGGTCTTGCCGATATCGACGCGATCGCCTACACCCAGGGACCGGGGCTGGCAGGCGCGCTGCTGGTGGGCGCAGCCGTGGCAGCGAGCCTGGGTTATGCGCTTAACGTGCCGGTGGTCGGACTGCACCATCTCGAAGGCCACCTGCTCTCGCCGCTGCTTGCCCGCCCGGCGCCGCAGTTTCCTTTCATCGCGCTGCTGGTTTCCGGCGGTCACACCCAACTGATGCGGGTGGACGCGGTGGGCGACTACCAATTGCTTGGCGAGACGGTGGACGACGCCGCCGGCGAGGCCTTCGACAAAACTGCCAAGCTGCTGGGCTTGCCCTACCCCGGCGGTCCTGCGTTGTCGCAATTGGCGCAATCCGGCAATCCCAGGCGCTTCAAGTTGCCGCGGCCGATGCTTGCCAGCGGCGATTCAAATTTCAGTTTTTCCGGATTGAAAACCGCGGTGCTGACGCTGGTGCGCGCAGCCGATCCGGGCAGTCACACCAAAGCCGACATCGCCGCTTCGTTTCAGCACGCGATCGTCGAAGTCCTGGTCGCCAAGTCGGCCAGCGCCGTCGCCAGGGAAGGACTGGGCCAACTGGTGGTCGCCGGCGGAGTCGGCGCCAATCGCCCGTTGCGCGAGGCGATGTCGAAGAAAGCGGAACGCGAGGGCTTCGAGGTGTTCTACCCGCCACAGGATCTGTGCACCGACAACGGGGCGATGATCGCTTTCGCCGGCGCGCTGCGTCTCGCCGCCGGCGCGCCGGCCGGCACAGGTTTAGGCTTCACGGTGCGGCCGCGCTGGCATCTGGAAGATCTTAAAAGCGTTTCACCAGCCTGATCCTGCTTTCGTTGCCTGCGAGCAACCTTTCGATGTTGCCTCGGTGGCGCCATACCAGCAGAACCGCGATCACCAGCACCGCCCAGGTCATCGGCGCCCAGCCGAGAAAGTGGAAAGCCGCGAGCGGAGACAGCGCCGCCGCGACGATCGCCGCCAGCGACGAATAACGCGAGACCACCGCCACCAGCGCCCACAGCACCAGCAGCGTGAGCGCGATGCGCCAGTCCATCGCCAGCAGGATGCCCGCCGCGGTGGCGACCCCTTTGCCGCCCCGGAAGCGGAAATACAGCGGGAACAGGTGCCCGAGAAACGCCGCGAGCGCCACCGCCGCGAGCGTCGGCTCGCCGACACCGAAGCGTGCTGCAAATTGCTGCGCCAGCCACAGCGCGACCGCGCCCTTCGCCGCATCGCCGATCAGCGTCAGCACTGCCGCGGCCTTTTTCCCGGTGCGCAACACGTTGGTCGCCCCCGGGTTGCGCGAGCCGTAGGTGTGCGGATCCGGCAGTCTGAAGAACCAGCTCACCACCACCGCGAAGGAAATGGAGCCTATGAGGTAGGCGGCCAGGACGAACAGCGCGGAAGCCATCGTGTTCGGTTCTCCTTGAGTATCAGCCGCGAGGGTGGTGCTTCGCGTGCAGCTGCTTCAGCCGTTCGCGCGCGACGTGAGTGTAAATCTGAGTCGTGGAAATGTCGGCATGGCCGAGCAGCAACTGCACCACGCGCAGGTCGGCGCCGTGGTTGAGCAGGTGGGTGGCGAACGCATGGCGCAAGGTGTGCGGCGAGATCTGCTTGCTCAAGCCCGCCTTGGCGGCGTAGCGCCGGATCAAATGCCAGAACGACTGGCGCGTCATCGATTCGCCGCGCGCGGTGACGAACAGCGCATCGGTGCGCTTGCCGTCGAGGATCTCCGGGCGTGCCTGCGCAATGTAGCGGCGGATCCACGCCAGCGCCTCCTCACCCAGCGGGACCAGCCGTTCTTTCGATCCCTTGCCGACGATGCGCACCACGCCCATGTCCTGGCTGACTTGTGCAACCGCCACGGACACCAGTTCGGAGACCCGCAACCCGCTCGCGTACAGCGCCTCCAGCATCGCCTTGTCGCGCAGCCCCCGCGGCGTCTCAACGTCCGGCGCAGCGAGCAGCCGTTCGATGTCTTCTTCGGTCAGGCTCTTGGGCAGGCTACGCGGAAGTTTCGGCGCTTCCACCTGCAACGTCGGATCGGCCGTGATCCTGCCCTCGCGCAACAGGAACCGGTAAAGACGCTTGAGGCTGGAGAGCAGCCGCGCCGCGGAGCGCGGCTTGGCGCGGCGGTGGAACTTGTGGGCGAGATAGCCTAGCAGGTCGACGCGTTCGGCGTGCACCAATGTCTTGCCGCGTTCCGACGCCAGCCATAAGGCGAACAACCTCAGGTCGCGGCGGTAACTTTCCAGCGTGTTGCGCGACAGGCCGTCCTCGAGCCAGAGCGCGTCGCAGAATTCATCCAGAAGACCGTCGTCTGCGGCCATCAGTAGGCGCCCGGATTCTCGTGATGCAGCAGCCAGCGCTTGATCTCGATCGGCGAACCGCGGCGGGCATGCATGAAGCCGCCGATGCCGTTGCTGGCGATGACCCGGTGGCAGGGAATCAGGATCGGGATGCGGTTCGCGCCGCAGGCACTGCCCACCGGCCGCGGCGCCGAACCGATGCGCTTGGCCACCTGCAGGTAGGACAGCACCTTGCCGGGCGGGATCGCGTGCACCGTCTGCCAGACCTTGCGCTGGTACTCCGTGCCGTTGTATTCGAATGGCAGGTCGAATTCGAAACCGGGATCCCTCAGGTACGCAGCGAGCTGCCGGCATACTTCTTTTGCGAACGGCATCTGCGGTTTCAGCGTCGCCGCGCCGTGCGGCAGGTACTCGATATCGGTCAGGCGCTCGCCAATGACACGGATGCCGAGCACCGCGAACGGCGCCTGCATCTTCGCCTGATGGCATTCGAGCATCGGCTTCATCGGCTACGCAGATTCTGCATCAGCACCACGGCGACAATCTGGACCAGCCCCACGCTATCGGTGACCACTCCAGGGTAGACCAGCAGCAGGCCCGCCGCGATCAGCATCGGGCGCTCCGCGCGATCGGCCTGTATCAGCAGCCAGTTTTGCACACCGCCGGCCAGCGCAGCAATGCCGATCACCGCGCTGACCACGGTGACGAGCGTCTGCGCCAGAGAACCCTTGAAAGGAGAAGGCGGTAGGCGGGGAGACGGCGATCTGTGTTGGGCCCCGGCATTGTAGCAACGATGCCAGCTGCAGACCGCGGCGCAAAAGCAACGCGGCGCGAATGCAGTCCGCAAAACGACAAAGACGGCCAATGGCCGCCTTTGACTTTCGTACCTTTGGAAATGCTTACTGCGGGTCGGCAGGACCGCCTTCCAGTTTTTCGCGGATGCGCGCGGACTTGCCGGAGCGCTCGCGCAGATAGTAAAGCTTGGCGCGGCGCACCTCGCCGCGGCGTTTCAGCTCGATGCTGGCGATCAGCGGCGAGTAAGTCTGGAAAGTGCGCTCCACGCCTTCGCCCGAGGAAATCTTGCGCACGATGAACGAGGAGTTCAGGCCGCGGTTGCGTTTGGCCACCACAACGCCCTCGTAGGCCTGCACGCGCTTGCGATCGCCTTCGACCACGTTCACGTTGACCACCACGGTATCGCCCGGCGCAAAGTCGGGCACGTTCTTGCCCAGCCGGGTGATTTCTTCCTGTTCGATCGTCTTGATGAGGTTCATTTGATCAGCTCCTGCGTTTCGTTGCGTTCCGCCTTGTATTCTTCCAGCAGCGCCGCTTGATCGGCGCTCAGCTTCATTTTCGCCAGCAGATCCGGCCGCCGCTTCCAGGTGCGCCCCAGCGACTGCTTCATGCGCCACCTGGCGATCTCCACGTGATGTCCCGACAACAGTACTGCGGGAACCGGCTCGCCCTGGTACAGCTCCGGCCGCGTGAAGTGCGGGAAATCAAGCAGGCCCTCTTCGAAGGATTCCTGCTGCGCCGACTCGGCATCGTTCAGGACGCCGGGAATGCGCCGGATCAGCGCGTCCATCAGCACCATGGCCGGCAGTTCCCCGCCGGAAAGCACGTAATCCCCGATGGAGATCTGGTCCTGCACTTCGGTTCGCAGCAGCCGCTCGTCCACGCCTTCGTAGCGTCCCGCGAGCAACACCAGGCCTTCCAGCTGGCCCAGTTCTTTCACGATTTTTTGCGTCAGCGGCCTGCCCTGCGGCGACAGATAAATGGTTCGCGTACGGCTTACGCCGCAACTGAGCTGCCGCTGCCGTGCCGCCGCCATGGCTTTCGACAACGGCTGCGCCATCATCACCATGCCGGGGCCGCCGCCGTAAGGGCGGTCGTCGACGCTGCGATAGGCATTGGTGCTGAAATCACGCGGATTCCACAGCACCAGTTCGTAAAACCCTTTTTCGCGCGCCCGCTGGGTGATGCCGCTGCCGGTGATGGCCTCGAACATATCGGGGAACAGGGTGACGACGTCAAGGTGAATCATTGCCGCACGCTCAGTAATCGAGTTCCCAGTCCACCGACAGGCGCCCGCCGGCCAGGTCCACAGCGAGAATCACGCTGTCGACAAACGGGACCAGTAATTCCCGTTCACCTTCGAGCACCAGAACATTGTTGGCGCCGGTTTCCAGCACCTTCGCCACGCGACCAAGATGCACGCCGCGCCGGTTCAACACTTCCATGCCGAGAAGGTCGCTCCAGTAATACTCGCCTTCCCGGTTCTCGGGCAGCAGGCGGCGCGGTATCGCAACCTCGGCGCCCTTCAGCGCCGCCGCCGCTTCGCGGTCGGTGCAGCCTTCAAGCCTGGCGAGCACCAGCGTGCCGTGCACCGCCGATTCGGCGATCCGGTGCTGCCGCCACTCGCCATCCCTGTCCAGCCACCACTCGGGGTAGCCAAGCAGGCCGCCAATTTCCTGTGTAAACGGCTGGACCTTGATCCAGCCCTTGACTCCGTGCGGGGCGCTCACGCGCCCCATTACTACCATCGGCTCAGGTCTTGGCCGACTCACTGAATTGCTTCACCAGGCGCACTGCCGTGTCCGACAGCTTGGCGCCTTTGCCTTGCCAGAACGCCACACGGTCGAGTTGGATGCGCAAGGACTCCTGGCCCTCGGGAGCTTTCGGATTGTAGAACCCGACGCGCTCGATGAAACGGCCGTCGCGGGCAAAGCGCGAGTCAGCCACCACCATATTGAAGAACGGGCGCTTTCTGGCACCCCCGCGCGCAAGTCGAATCACTACCATGACGTCCACCCTCAAAAGCGAAGCGCGCGATTTTACGCCGGTTTTTCCGTGGTTTGCAAGGGAAGTTTGGGTGCGCGAAGCGGCTCCGCCGGGCCCGGCACGGGGTTGCAAGCGCCAAACTGGAAGGGGTCCGGCGCCACGCCCCCGCGGCTATTTTTCGGCGTCTCCGGGCTTCCCGGAATGGAACACCGGATCAAGGAAACTCACGATCACTTTGACCAGTTCGTCTTCCTTGCCCTCAAAGAAATGCAGGGCGTCGGGGACGATGACCTGCTGCGAACCGGGTACCTTGTCGATCTGGCGCTTGCGTTCGTAGGCGCCGACCTGGGTGATCTCCCAGTCCTTGCTGCCAAACACGTCCAGTACCGGGATCTTGATGCGGAACATCTCTTCCAGGCCGTTGATGATGCCGACGAACACCCAGGCCTTGACCGTGGTTTCGTCAGCCTTGATCAGATACTGGTTGGCCATGGTCGCGCCCAGGCTGTGCGAAACGATGGCGACGTTGCGGTAGCCCTTCTCGCGCAGGAACTTGGCCGCCAGCTCGTAGCGGTCCGCTCCGTCGGCATAGGTCGGAATGTAATCACCGACCTTGGCGCCCGGCCCGAGCACCGGCAACTGGATCGAGAGCGTGGTGTAGCCGGCCTCCGCAAGCTTTACGCGCAAGGTGCCGTAGAGCTCGAAGTCCGGGTTCCAGCCGCGACCGTGACCGACGATGACGGCGCCGCGCGCCTTCTCGGCCCCGGTGTATAGCGTCAGGAACTCGTGACCGTTTTTCTGCTTCAGCCACACCGGCTCGCCGATCAGGACCGCGGGCAGGATCTGGTCCGACCAGCGTTTCTCGCGCTCGTAGTCCATCGCCAGGACGGCGGAACAGCACGAGAACAGCATGACGACGGCAATCAACGCTCGATTCATCGGGTGCAGCTTTCTTTGGCGGGGACCGGCATTGTACCGGAGAGCATGTGTCCGGTAAGACCGCCGGGCAGCAGAGGTGGTTCCGGCGCTGACCATAGCAATGCGCAACGCAGGCGAGGCGCTAGCGTATTCCGGGGAATCCGCCCTTCATTCCCCGCGTTATTTTTTGCAGCCCGCCCTTGCCCATCATTTTCATCATTTTCTGCATCTGCTCGAACTGGCCGAGAAGGCGGTTGACCTCCTGAATCGACACCCCAGCGCCGGCGGCGATGCGGCGCTTGCGCGACGCCTTGATGATCTCGGGTTTGGCGCGTTCCTGCGGCGTCATCGATTCGACGATGCCCACAGTGCGGCCGATGACGCGCTCGTCCATCGGCGCGCCCTGCGCGGCCTGCGCGAGTTGCGCCGGCAACTTGTCGATCAGCGCCGACAAGCCGCCCATCTTCTTCATCTGCTGCATCTGGTTCTTGAAATCCTCGAGATCGAAGCCCTTGCCAGCCTTCACTTTCCTGGCAAGTTTTTCGGCTTCCTCGACGTCGATGTTTTTGCGCGCCTCCTCCACCAGCGCCAGCACGTCGCCCATGCCGAGAATGCGCGCGGCCAGGCGTTCGGGAAAAAACGGCTCCAGCCCGCTCGGCCTTTCCGATACTCCGACGAACTTGATCGGCCTGCCGGTCACCTGCCGGACCGAAAGCGCCGCGCCGCCGCGCGCGTCACCGTCGAGCTTGGTGAGCACCACGCCGGTGAGCGGCAGCACATCGGCAAAGGCCTTGGCGACATTCACCGCGTCCTGGCCCTGCATCGAGTCCACAACGAACAGCGTTTCCACCGGATTGAGCACGGCGTGAAGCCGGCGGATCTCCCGCATCATGGCCGCGTCGATCGCCAAGCGGCCGGCCGTGTCCACGATCAACACATCGTGATAGTGCTTGCGCGCGTAATCGAGCGCTCCAGCGGCAATCTCCTCGGGTTTTTCCGCAGCGTCGGACGTAAACATTTCGACGCCGAGCTGGCGCGCCAGTGTCGCAAGCTGCTCGATCGCGGCAGGTCTATAGACGTCGCAACTCGCCAGCAGTGTTTTCTTCTTCTGCTCACCGAGCAGCTTCGCCAGTTTGCCGGCGGTCGTGGTCTTGCCCGATCCCTGCAGGCCGGCCAGCAGGATCACCGCAGGAGGAACAGCCGCCAGGTTGAGAGCGTCGTTGCGGCTGCCCATCAGTTCGGTCAACTCGCGTTGCACCACACCCACCAGCGCCTGTCCGGGCGTGAGGCTGCCGATCACTTCCTCGCCTACCGCCTTCTCCTTCACCCGCGCGATGAAATCCCTGACTACCGGGAGCGCGACGTCGGCCTCGAGCAGCGCAATGCGCACTTCGCGCAACGCCTCCTGGATGTTGGCTTCGGTCAGGCGCGCCTGACCACGCAGCGTCTTGACGACGCCGGCGAGCCGGCTGGTGAGGCTGTCGAGCATCCGCGATGTGCCTGGAATGTAGAGCAGATGGGGATAATGTAGACTGCGCAAGCCAAGTTCACATATCTGCCAGTGTCCTGTTCCGCTGATTCGTGGGATAACTCGCGAACCTTGGAAGCCAGTCCCATGGTCTATGTGACGGCGATCCATCATCGATCGGAAAACCCGCGAAATCGGCGTCAGGCAAGGAGCGAGTCCTCGGCAGTGGTGGGGCCGGTGGAACGTGGAGCAGGGGCCCCGCTTGCGGGGATGCGACCGTGCAACCGGCCAATAGCGTGTCACCACCGGCCTTACGCGTGTCTCCGCGGTCAGATCCCCAGAGGGGTCCCTCTTCCGCGCTACGACACGCACGGCGAGGACCCGTAACACAGCATGGCGCCGATTCTCGACGGGTTTTCAGCCGCGAATCATCGGAACAGGACACTAGTATGGGCGACATTTTACTTCATCTTCTGGTGAGTCTCGGCTACGCCGCGCTGGCCTTCTTCCTCTGGCGCGATGCGCTGCTGCCGTCACCGCCGCAAGGCGTGCAGTCGACGGCACGCTGGGCGCATGCGGCACTGATCGTGCCGTTGTCACTGCACGCGTGGCTGCTGGCGCGCGCCGCGTTTGGGCCGGAGGGTCTTTATCTCGGTGTCGGCAACGCGGTTTCGGTGATCATCTGGCTGACGGTGCTGATCTACTGGGCCGGCAGTTTCTTCTACCGGCTCGAAGGCCTGCAGGTGCTGGTCGTGCCTGCCGCGGCGGCACTGTCCCTGCTGCCGCTCGCGTTGCCGCCGGTGCATCCGCTTGCAAACACACAGTTCGCCGCGTTCAAGGCGCACCTGGTCATTGCGCTGCTGGCGTACAGCCTGTTCACCATCGCGTCGCTGCACGTGCTGATGATGGCAATGATGGAGCGCCGCCTGCACCGCGGCAATCTGCCGCGTTTCCTGCAGGGGCTCCCGCCGCTGCTGACCATGGAGCAGTTGCTGTTCCGCATCATCGCCGCCGGCTTTGTGCTGCTCACGCTCACGCTGGGCAGCGGCATTCTGTTTTCGGAAGCCTTGTTCGGCAAGCCAATGTCGTTCACCCACAAGACGGTGTTCGGTATCCTCTCCTGGATCATCTTCGCGGCGCTGCTCGCCGGGCGCGCGCTCTACGGCTGGCGCGGGCGCGTGGCGATGCGCTGGACGCTCGCCGGTTTCCTGTCGCTGGTGCTCGCCTACATCGGCAGCAAATTCGTGCTCGAAGTTCTGTTGCAACGCTGAACGGCAACCGCGCTGTAACTAGGGAAGCTCTGCGGCGACTGCCTTGACACTGTTTGTCGCGCTGCCGATACTGATTTCGACTTTACAACCCGGTGGTGACCGCACTTGGACGAAATTCCGCTCCATACGCTGCTAATTGCATTTGTAGTCCTGCTCGTCGTTTCCGCTTTTTTTTCCATTTCCGAAACCAGCATGATGGCGCTCAACCGCTACCGGTTGAGGCATCTCGCCAAGTCCGGCCACCGCGGTGCCCGCCTCACTGTACAGTTGCTTTCCCGAACCGACCGCCTGCTTGGCGTGGTGCTTCTCGGCAATAACCTGGTCAATGCCGCCGCCGCAGCGCTGGTCACGGTCATCACTTTCAGGTTGTTCGGCGCGAGCGAACTGGCGCTCACGCTGGGAACGCTTGCGGTCACTTTTGCAATCCTCATCTTCAGCGAGATCACGCCCAAAGTGATCGGGGCGACCTACCCGGAACGCATCGCCTTTCCGGCGGCCTATGTGCTCTCACCGCTGCTCAAGCTGGTTTATCCGATAGTCTGGTTCATCAACCTTTTCGTCAGGGGGCTGCTGTGGCTGCTGCGGCTGAAGCCGCAGAACAGCCAGGCGCACACGCTGAGCATGGAGGAATTGCGCACCCTGGTGCTGGAAGGCGCCAACCTCCTGCCGCAAAAGCACCAGAACATCCTCCTCAACCTGTTCGACCTCGAGTCGATCACCGTCGAGGACGCGATGACCCCGCGCAACCAGATCGAAGCCATCGACATCGAAGCAACTCCGGACGAGATCCGCCGCCAGATCGCTACCAGCAACCACACGCGGCTGCCGGTTTATCGCGGCCGGCTGGACGACATCGTCGGTATCGTGCACGTGCGCAAGGTGCTGAACCTTTCCGAGGGTGAACAGATCAGCGCAGAGACTCTCAAGGAAATCATGCGCGAACCGTATTTCATTCCCCTGGATACCCCGCTGCTCACCCAGTTGCAGAATTTCCAGGAACAGCAGGACCGGATGGCGCTGGTGGTGGACGAGTATGGGGAACTGAAGGGGCTGCTTAAGCTCGAGGACATTTTTGAGGAGATCATCGGCGAATTCACCACCCATTCTCCGCTGCAAACCGCGCGCTTCCGCCGCATGGAAGACGGCAGCATCATCGTGGAGGGCGGCAGCCTGCTGCGGGAACTGAACCGCAAGCTCGGCTACCGCTTTCCCCTCGACGGCCCCAAGACCCTGAACGGGCTGATCCTGGAGCACCTGCAGGACATCCCGGAGCCGGGGACCAGCCTCAAGCTCGCCGGATACCCGATTGAGGTGCTCCAAACCCAGGACCGGCTGATCCGCTCGGTGCGCCTGCTACCACCAGAAAGAGACGATTAATCAGGACCATTAGTCAAGGACTTCCGCCTTTACTTTAAGGGGCGCTGGGTGCATCATTCAGGTGTTTTCCACCGCGGGCTATATGGATAGTTGCAGCAACGCTTGAAGGCACGCTGTCCGGCCTCGGCCGCGCCATGGTGCAGCGGGGCCTCCTGCCCGAGCGCGACACGAAGGCGTCCAAGTTTCAGGCGAAAACCGCTGGACACCGTACCAGGCGGTCGGCTGCGACGTGTGCAAGGGCACCGGCTACAAGGGCCGGGTCGGCATTGACCAGGTCATGAAGATCAGCGACGCGTTGAACCGCATCATCATGACCACGGCAACGCCAGCGACATTGCCGAGCAGGCGCAGCGCGAGGGTATCCGCGACCTGCGGCAATCGGGATTGCTGAAGGTACGGCAGGGCATGACTTCGCTCGAAGACGTCGAAGCCTGCAGCAACGAATAACACTTGACGAGGTAACGCTATGGCGACGGCAGCAGGAGCAGTGCGCGACAGGATCAAGGAATACTCCTACCTCTGGGAAGGCAAGGACAAAGCCGGCCGACTGGTCAAAGGCGAGATGCGCGCCGGTGGCGAAGCAGTGGTCAATTCGGTACTGCGCCGCCAGGGCGTCACGGTCCTCAAGATCAAGCGGCAGAGGATGGGGATGGGCGGCAGGGTCACCGACAAGGACATCACGTTCTTCACCCGCCAGCTGGCGACAATGATGAAGTCGGGCGTGCCTTTGCTGCAGGCCTTCGATATCGTCGGCAAGGGGCACTCCAAACCCGCGGTGGCCAGGCTGCTGATGGACATCAAGAATGAAGTGGAAACCGGCAACAGCCTGAACGCCGCTTTCCGCAAGTATCCGCTGCATTTCGACGCGCTGTTCTGCAACCTGGTTGGTGCCGGCGAGCAGGCTGGAATTCTCGACAGCCTGCTGGACCGTCTGGCAACTTACAAGGAAAAGATCCTCGCAATCAAAAGCAAGATCAAGGCCGCGCTGTTCTATCCCGTGTCGATCATCGTGGTGGCATTCATCATCACCGCGGTCATCATGATTTTCGTGATCCCGGCGTTCAAGGATCTGTTTTCGGCCTTCGGCGCCGACCTCCCCGCGCCCACACTGTTCGTGATGGCGATTTCGGATATCTTCGTACAATGGTGGTGGGCAATATTCGGCGGCGTGGGCTTCGGCGTATGGTTCTTCTTCTACACCTGGAAGCGGTCGGTGAAAATGCAGATGGTAATGGACCGGTTGTTCCTCAAGATTCCGGTTTTCGGCCCGCTGATCCGCAAGGCGACCATCGCGCGCTGGACCCGCACGTTGTCCACCATGTTCGCAGCCGGCGTGCCGCTGGTGGAGGCGCTCGATTCGGTAGCCGGCGCCGCAGGCAACCACGTGTACTACGAGGCCACCAAGAAAATCCAGAAGGACGTGAGTACCGGCGTGAGCCTCACCAACGCCATGACCATCTCCAACGTCTTTCCGAACATGGTTCTTCAGATGGTGTCGATCGGCGAGGAGTCGGGCGCTCTGGACAGCATGCTCAGCAAGGTTGCCGACTTTTTCGAGGGGGAAGTGGACGATGCGGTCGAAGCCTTGTCCAGCCTGATGGAACCGGTGATCATGGTGGTTCTGGGCGTGCTGATCGGCGGCATGGTCATCGCCATGTACCTGCCGATCTTCAAGATGGGCCAAGCCGTATAGGCGGCGACCGGTTCGATCAATTGCGCGCCCGACGAGCTCGGGCGCTTTTTTATCAGCACGGCGTCGTCGAACCGCCTGATGCGCAACGCGCCTGCGATGCCGGAAACCGTATGCACAACTGCGGGCCTCAATGCCGGTGCTCTCGGTTCCGGTACGACACGATGCGGGTACCCCACCATTAGTGAAACATGAACTTCATAGACATCATGAATGAACCGGTAGTCTTGACGCTGGTCTGCACCCTGCTCGGACTGATGGTCGGGAGTTTTCTGAATGTCGTCATCCACCGGCTGCCGCAAATGCTCGATCGCGAATGGGACGCGCAGGCGGCCGAACTTCTGCAGCAGAAAGGTTCTGCCGATGCAGCGGCAAAGCTGAGAAGCACGGGCGGCACCGTGCGCTACAACCTGGTCACGCCACCCTCGACCTGCCCGCATTGCGGCCATCGCATCCGCGCCTGGGAGAACATTCCGATCCTGAGTTATCTTTTCCTGCGTGCACGTTGTTCGGCGTGCAAGGCGCCGATCAGCATCCGCTACCCGATCGTCGAGGCGCTGAGCGGCATCCTCTCCGGCTACATCGGCTGGCGCTACGGGCTGACGCTGGCGACGGTGGGCGCCCTGTTTCTGATGTGGTCTCTGATCGCACTGACGGTCATCGACCTCGATACGCAGTTGCTGCCCGACGACATCACTCTGCCGCTGATCTGGCTCGGACTGCTGGTGAACCTGAACGGAATCTTTGTGCCGCTGCAAAGTGCGGTCATCGGGACCGTCGCCGGCTACCTGTCGCTGTGGGCCGTTTACTGGCTGTTCAAGCTCGCCACCGGCAAGGAGGGGATGGGCTACGGCGACTTCAAGTTGCTCGCCGCGATCGGTGCGTGGCTGGGCTGGAAAATGTTGCCGGTGGTGATCTTGCTGTCCTCCTTGGTCGGCGCGGTCGTCGGCATCGGCCTGATCGTTTTCGCCCGCCATGGCCGCAACACGCCGATTCCGTTCGGGCCGTACATTGCCGCGGCGGGATTGGTTGCGCTGTTCTGGGGCGAGACGATCAACCGGACTTACCTGCAGCTGTTCTGACGATGCCTTTTGCCGTCGGTCTCACCGGAGGAATCGGCTCGGGGAAGACCACGGTTGCCGAACTGTTCGCGCACCTCGGTGCCGACGTGGTCGACACGGACGAGATCGCGCGCGCGGTGACCGGGCCGGGACAAGCGGCGGTGGGCGAGATTGCACGGCGCTTTGGTCCGCAATACGTAACGGCAGACGGCGCCCTGGACCGCGCGCGGATGCGCAAGCTCGCATTCGAGGATGCACGGGAGAAGAAGGACCTGGAGTCCATCCTGCATCCGCTGATCCGGCGCGAAGCCGAGCGCCGGGTCGCGAATTCGACTGCACCCTATGTCATCCTGGTGGTACCGCTGCTGTTCGAATCGGGCGCTTATCAGACGCAGGTGCGGCGCGTGTTGGTGGTGGACAGTGATCAGGAGACACGGATCGAGCGCGTCAGACGACGCAACTATCTGCCGCGCGAAGAAATTCTGGCGATCATGGCCTCCCAGATCGGGCAGGCCGAGCGCCTGCGCCGTGCCGACGACGTGATTCGCAACGACGGCGACCTTGCAGCCCTGGAGGCACAAGTCGCCGCCTTGCATCGCAAATACCTGGATCTCGCCGCAGAAAGCTAGCGGCAGCGCCGCATGCGGGCATTGCCTGAATCCAGCGTTCATGCATTCAGCTTTATTTTTACAGGCTTTTCGGGAATACTTGCCCTTACTCCGGTAGCCGCGCCCGCATTGTGATCAGCTACGAGTTCCCGTTAAACGAGAGGATTCGCACCCTGCTGCGCTTGGAGGATCTGTACAAGCGCGCCCACTATTTCGCCTCGAAAAGCGATCCGGAGGAACATCACGTTGCGTTGACATCCCTGTTCGAGATCCTCGATGTCGGAGGCCGCGCCGATCTCAAGTCCGACCTGATGCAGGAACTGGAGCGCCAGAAACAACACCTCGACGCGTTGCGCAACAACCCCGCCATCGCCCAGGAGGCCTTGTCATCGGTGCTTGCCGACATCGAGAAAACGATTTCCGACATGTATCTCTCATCGGGAAAAACGGGTCAGGAGTTGCGCGAGAACGACTGGTTGATGAGCATCAAGCAGCGCTCCGCCATACCCGGCGGCGTGTGCCAGTTCGATCTGCCTTCCTACCACTTCTGGCTCAATCAAAGCGTCGAGGCGCGCCGTCTTGATCTGGGCGAATGGCTCGCGCCCTTCCTGCCGGTCTGTAACGGCGTGCAGATCATCCTGAAATTGCTGCGGGAAAGCGGCAAGACCACCAGCGAGCTCGCGCATCAGGGGGTGTACCAGCAGACCATGTCGGGCCGGCTGGCGCAGATGCTGCGCATCCGCCTGGACAGTGCATACGACTGCGTACCGGAAATCAGCGCCAACAAGTATGCGCTCAATGTGCGCTTCACCACTGCCTTCGGCAGTCAGCGGCGCACCAGCGTCGACGACGTGAAATTGGAACTGACTTTCTGCAACCTGTGATGAATGCCTGAGCGCGATGAAAGCCGAGCCAAAAAAAACGCGGATGGTGAACTGCCCGCGGTGCGGAACCGCCACGCCGTGGAGTGAGGCCAACGCCTACCGGCCGTTCTGTTCCGAGCGCTGCAAGCTGATCGACCTTGGCCAGTGGGCCACCGAGGGCTACCGGATTCCCCAGGAGGAAGCAGACGCCGGAAAGTCTGAAGGCGAGGAGCGTTAGCGGCGCTGCGAGTGGCCGCCTACCACGCGCCGCGGATCATGGCCACCCCGTGCGCACCGCGCGCACGCGCGCTGTCGAGATCGGACAATCGCATCCCGCCAAGCGCGAACACCGGCAGTGGGAGTCCGCCTGCGAGATCGCCGAAGCGCTGCAGGCCGATCCCGGGCAGGTCCGGTTGACCGGGCTTTTCCAGGACCGGCCCGAGCACTGCGAAATCCACGCCGAGTTCCGCTGCGCGCGCTAGTTCGGCCGCATCGTGACAGGAGGCGCCGCACCATTCGAATTGCGGCCGCTGCCGAGCCGCCATCAACGCTTGCGCGGGCAGGTGCAGGCCATCCGCACCGATCCGTCCAGCCAGTTGTTCGTCGCCGTTGACCAGGACAATTCCCCCCAAGGCATGCACGCGCCGCGTGACTTGTGCAGCGAAAACCTCGCGCGCCGGTGGCTCGAGTTTTCCTTCCCTGATTTGCACTAGACGCAGCCCCTTCGCGAGTGCGTCGTCGAGCTGCGCAAGCGCGCGCCCGACCCCTGTTTCCCAGGCATGGGTGATGGCGTAAACGATAGGCAGCGACAGTGCTTTCAGGACCGGCACATTGGCCGGAAGCATAGGCGCGACCGACAACGCGCCGCAGCGTTGCCAGGCCAGCGCCTGTTCCTCGTGCGGATGCGGCTCACCCTGCCATTTCAACACGCGATGAAAGTGCAGGCGCACGGTCGCGTGCGGGTAGCTGTAAACGCGGGTAATCCAGGGATAGGCCTGCACCAGGTCGATGCCCAGCTCCTCGTGGAGTTCGCGCCTTAGCGCCTCGGCGACAGGCTCGCCGGATTCGACTTTGCCGCCGGGAAACTCCCAGTAGTCGGCGTAGGCCTTCCCCCGCGGTCTTTGCGCCAGGAGAAAGCTGCCGTCGTCGCGCTCGATCACCGCGGCCGCAACGTCCACCACATCCATAGGACAAAGGATGAAGGATGACGGGAATTCCCGGACTTGGGGTTGGATCGCTTACTTCCGCCTTCCGCCTTCACCCTTCATCCTTAGTTTTCCCGCCCAGTCGCGCGCGAAATGCCACGCCACGCGCCCGCTGCGCGAACCGCGGGTGAGCGCCCATTGCAAGGCCTCGTGGCGGGCCTTCGCGCGATCGCGTTCACCCACGCCGAGTTGCCCGAGCCAGTAGTCCACGATCACCAGGTACTCGTCCTGATCAAAAGGATAGAAGGAAACCCACAGGCCGAAACGCTCAGACAGCGAAATCTTTTCCTCGACACTCTCGCCGGGATGGATTTCCTCGCCAAGATACTTGGTTTCGAGGTTCTCCTGCATGTACTCGGGCATCAGGTGGCGGCGGTTTGAAGTGGCGTAGATCAGCAGATTTTCCGAGGTCGCCGAGATCGAACCGTCGAGGACGACTTTCAGCGCCTTGTAACCCGGCTCGTCGGCGTCAAAGGACAGGTCGTCGCAGAACAGGATGAATTTGTACGGCGCATCGGCGACCAGATCGACAATGTCCGGCAGATCCATCAGATCCTGTTTCTCCACCTCGATCAGGCGCAAGTCCTTCGCCGAGAATTTGTTGAGAACGGCCTTTACCAGCGAGGACTTGCCGGTGCCGCGCGCGCCGGTGAGCAGCACGTCGTTCGCGGTCAGCCCTTCGAGGAACTGCCGGGTATTCTGTTCGACCAGGCGGATCTGCTCGTCGATCCCCTGCAGGTCGGTGAGCCGGATCCTGTGCGGATGCGTCACCGGCTGCAGGAAGCCGCGGCCGTTGCGCTTGCGCCAGCGGTACGCCGGCGCCGCCTTCCAATCCGGTTCCGGCAGCTTGGGCGGCAGCGCGGCCTCGAGGCGTTCCAGCACCTGTTCGGCGCGTTTGATCAGTCGGTCGATTTCGCTCATTGCTCAACTGCGATAGTCGGCATTGATGCTCACGTAATCGTGTGACAGATCGCAGGTCCACACCGTGGCCGCCGAAGCCCCGCGGTTGAGCCCCACGCGCACTGTGATCTCCTGCTGTTTCATCACTCGCTTGCCATCGTCTTCGCGGTAGGCCGGTGCGCGGCTGCCGCCCAGCGCCACCAACACATCGCCGAGGTACAAATCGACTTTGGCAACGTCGAGATCGTCGATGCCGGCGTAACCAATCGCCGCGAGTATGCGGCCGAGATTGGGATCTGAAGCGAAGAACGCCGTCTTTACCAGCGGCGAGTGGGCAATGGCGTAACCGACCTTGCGGCATTCGGTCTCGTTCATTCCGCCTTCGACGCATATGGTGATGAACTTGGTTGCGCCTTCGCCGTCGCGCACCAGCGCCTGCGCCAGAAAGCCCGCCACTTCGGTCACCGCATCGAGGAACAGCCTGAATTCCTGGGAGTCGGAACTGGCGATCTCCGGCGCGCCGGACCGGCCGGTGGCCGCCAGAATGAATGCATCGTTGGTGGAGGTGTCGCCATCGACAGTCACGCAGTTGAACGAGCGTTCCGCGGCGTAGGCGGTCGCCTGCTGCAGCAGCGTCTGGCCAACAGCTATATCAGTAGCCACGAAGCCCAACATGGTCGCCATGTTCGGCCGGATCATTCCCGAACCCTTGGCGATACCCGTTACGGTCACGCCATGGCCGCCGATGTCGATGCGCTTCGAGTGCGCCTTCGGCACGGTGTCGGTGGTCATGATCGCCTGCGCCGCCGCCTCCCAGTTTGTCTCCGCGAGCGCGGCGACGCAGCGCGGCAGCCCGGCGGCGATGCGATCGACCGGAAGCGGCTCCATGATGACGCCGGTGGAAAACGGCAGCACTTGTTCCGGTGTGCAACCGAGCAGCGAGGCGACCTCGTTGCAGGTCTGCCTGGCGCGCGCCAGACCGTCCTCGCCGGTACCGGCGTTGGCGCAGCCGGTATTGACGACCAGCGCCTGAATCGAGCCGGTCTGCAGATGCGCCTTCGCCACTGTGACCGGTGCGGCGCAGAAGCGGTTGCGGGTGAACACGCCGGCAACCCGCGTCCCCTTGGACAGGGTCATCAGCATCAGGTCCTTGCGATTGGTCTTGCGGATACCGGCTTCGGCGATGCCCAGGCGCACGCCCTTCACCGGCAGCAGCGTCGCAGGATCAGGAGCGCACAGATTTACCGCCATTTGCCGGCTCCGGCCTGTCCGCTCTCGGTATTTGCCGGCGCGCCGCGCACGGTGGCTCGACCCTCACGCATCCGCTTCGCTTAGCCGAGCTTACCGTGGCACTGCTTGTACTTCTTGCCGGACCCGCACGGGCAGGGGTCGTTGCGCCCGACCTTCTGGCCGCTGCGGACGAACGGCTGGACTTTGGTTTCGGCGTTTGCCCTTTCGAGCGCCTCGTCGTGATCGGCATGCTGGTACTGCACGTTCTTGAGTTCGACCTGTTCCTTCTCGGCGACCGCCTGCGCCTCCTCGGCAGTCCTGATCTTCACGGTCATCAGGATGCGGGTGACCTCGGTACGCACGGTTTCGAGCATCAGCGAAAACAACTCGAAGGCCTCGCGCTTGTACTCCTGCTTCGGATTCTTCTGCGCATAGCCCCGCAGATGGATGCCCTGGCGCAGGTGATCCAGCGCGGCGAGATGCTCGCGCCAGTGACTGTCCAGCCGGTCCAGCATGATCGCGCGCTCGTAGTGATGCACGGCTTCCGCATCCACGTTGCCGAACTTGTCCTCGTAAAGCTTGTTGGCGGCTGCGATAATGCGGGCGCGCAGCCTTTCCTCGTCGAGGCTCTCGTCCTGCTTCAACCACTGCTGCAACGGCAGTTCCAGGCCCAGCTCGCCGGCAAGCGTCCTTTCAAGGCCGGGAACGTCCCACTGCTCCTCGACGCTCTCCGGCGAAATATGCTGCGATATCAGCGATTCGACCGTGCCTTCGCGCATCGAGCGGATGGTTTCCGAGATGTCGGTCGCTTCGAGCAGTTCGTTGCGCTGCTGGTAGATCACCTTGCGCTGGTCGTTGGCTACGTCATCGTATTCCAGCAACTGCTTGCGGATGTCGAAGTTGCGCGCTTCAACCTTGCGCTGCGCGTTCTCGATCGCACGCGTCACCCAGGGATGCTCGATTGGCTCGCCGTCGGGCATCTTCAGCCGGTCCATGATCGCTGCCACCCGGTCCGAGGCAAATATGCGCAGCAGCGGATCCTCGAGGGACAAGTAGAAGCGGCTCGAGCCCGGGTCGCCCTGGCGGCCCGAGCGCCCGCGCAACTGGTTGTCGACTCGCCGCGACTCGTGCCGCTCGGTGCCGACGATGTGCAGGCCGCCGGCACCAACCACCTGCTGATGCAGCTTTTGCCAGCGCTCGCGCATCTCGGCGACGCGCTTTTCCTTTTCCTGATCCGGAAGGCTGGCGTCGTTGCGGACCTTGTTGATCTCGGGTTCGGGATTTCCCCCCAGCACGATGTCGGTTCCGCGACCTGCCATATTGGTGGCGATGGTGACCATCTTGGGCCGCCCGGCCTGGGCGATGATCTCCGCTTCGCGCGCGTGCTGCTTGGCGTTCAGTACCTGGTGCGGCAGCTTGACTTTTTCGAGTTGTGTGGCCAGCAGTTCCGAGTTCTCGATCGAAGTGGTGCCGACCAGAGCCGGCTGGCCGCGCTCGTAACAGTCTTTGATGTCGTTGATCACCGCCTGGTACTTCTCGCGCGCAGTCCGATAGACCTGGTCCATGCGCTCTTCGCGGATCATCGGCATGTGGGTGGGGATGATCACCGTTTCCAGCCCGTAGATCTGCTGGAATTCATAGGCTTCCGTGTCGGCGGTACCGGTCATGCCCGCCAGTTTTTTGTACATGCGGAAATAATTCTGGTACGTGATCGAGGCGAGCGTCTGGTTCTCGCGCTGGATGCGCACGCCCTCCTTGGCCTCAATCGCCTGGTGCAGGCCATCGGACCAGCGCCGCCCGGGCGTCAATCGTCCGGTGAATTCATCGACGATGATGATCTCGTCGTTCTGCGCCACGTAGTGCTGGTCGCGATGGAACAGCGAGTGCGCCCGCAAGCCGGCGTACAGATGGTGCATGAGAGCGATGTTGGCTGCGTCGTACAGGCTGCCGTTCTCCGGCAGCATGCCGGCCTTGGTCAGCAGCTCTTCGGCACGCTCGTGACCAGCCTCGGTCAACAGCACCTGATGCGCCTTTTCGTCCACGGTGAAATCGCCGGGGCCGTTCTCTTCCTTGACCCGGGTGAGCTTGGGAACGATCTCGTTCATCCGGTAATACAGGTCGGTGCTGTCGTCCGCCTGGCCGGAAATTATGAGCGGCGTTCTTGCCTCATCGATCAGGATCGAGTCGACCTCGTCGACGATCGCATAGGTCAGGCCCCGCTGCACCCGCTCGCTGGTCTGGAACACCATGTTGTCGCGCAGATAGTCGAAGCCGAATTCGCTGTTGGTGCCGTAGGCGATGTCGGCGGCATAGGCCTGCTGCTTCAGCTCGTGCTCCATCTGCGACAGGTTGACGCCGACGCTCAAGCCCAGGAACCGGTACACGCGCCCCATCCACTCGGCATCGCGGTTGGCCAGGTAGTCGTTGACCGTGACCACGTGGACGCCGCGGCCCGAGAGCGCGTTGAGATAGGCCGGCAGGGTTGCCACCAGCGTCTTGCCTTCGCCGGTGCGCATCTCCGCGATCTTGCCGTTGTGAAGCGCGATGCCTCCGAGCAACTGCACGTCGAAGTGGCGCATGTTGAGCACGCGCCGGCTGGCTTCGCGCACGGTCGCAAACACTTCCACGAGGAGATCGTCGAGCGTTTCGCCGTTGTGGACGCGTTGCTTGAATATCTCGGTGCGCGCGCGCAAGCCGGCATCGCTCATTTCGCGCAGGCCGGGCTCGAGCGCGTTGATCGCCTGTACGGCGTGCGCATACTTGCGCAGCAGCCTGTCGTTGCGGCTACCGAATATTTTCTTGAGAGGGTTCGTGAACATTCAACACAGCTTCCTCAAAGCAAGAGGGGTGGGGACGCCTGCCCCCACCCCTCCGCTGAAATCGTCTTGCAGTTCGCTCAGCCCGGCACTTGAAGGAAGCGCGCGGGATTCTGTGGGGCTCCCGATTGACGCACTTCGAAATGCAGATGCATTCCGGTCGACCGGCCGGTATTGCCGACTTCGGCAATCTTCTGGCCGCGCAGAACCACATCTCCGACCTTTGCAGTCAGCTTGGACGCATGAGCGTAACGCGTGATCAAACCGTTGCCGTGATCGATCTCAATCATATTACCATACTGAGGATGCGGGCCCGAAAACACCACGACGCCGCCGGCAGCGGAAGTGACCGCCACGCCTTCCTGCGCCATGAAGTCCATTCCTTCGTGGAAGGCATTCCATCCAGTGAACGGGTCGATGCGCCAGCCAAAGTTCGAGGAGTACCAGCCGGTGTTGACCGGAAGCTGGGTCGGCAGCAACTGCTGTTTCGCGTGCACCAGCGTCAACATCGATTCCAGGACACCGAGCTTGTCGGTTCGATCATCGACCTGTTGCGCCAATTGGTCCAGATTTTCGCCAAGCTCGCCCATCGAGAGTTCCTTCGAAGGGATGGTGGATACCGCGCCACCGCGCGCCGGCGCCTGGTCGAACATGAATTCCTGCGGCTTGATGCCAGCAAGCTTGGTGAGGCGCTTGCCCAGCATGTCGAGCCGCTGCAACTTCGCCTGCATTTCCCCCAGCCGTGCGGCCATGGTATTCAGGCTTTCGCGCAGGTAGGACTGGGTCTTGCGGGTCTGTTCGGCTTGTACCGCCTCCAGCAGGGTCTGCAGATACGGGCTCTGGTTGGTGACTGCATAACGCAGCGAGAAGTAATTCATCAGGACGGCCAGTGACACCACCAGAAGACCGAGCAAGAGCCCCAGGAAGATGACCTGGGGCGTGCTGACAGCGAAGCTGCGCGCCTGCGTGAATTTGTTGGAAACCAGAATAATATTCATCCGTCCCCTTCTGTGCCTTCAAGGACTCAGCCAGCCGTGACCAGCGAACGCATCGGCCTGCTCATCGATAGAGTTCCGCAATTGCAAGGCCTCAACCGCCAGGTTCGCCGGCTGCTTGCCCTGCAAAGCATATTGACTGAAGTGCTGCCCGACAGCCTGGCCACTTCGACCACGGTCGCTCTTTCAGCTGCCGATGAACTGGTTCTGTTCGCTGACAATGGCGCCGCCGCCGCCAAACTGAAACAACTCGCGCCGCGAATCTTGGTGTTTTTCCGACAACGGGGACATGAGGTTACCGGAATTCGTGTACAAGTGCAACTAAGGATTCTTCATAACCCATTGCCACAAAAACAAATTTCTTTAAGCCCGACGGCCCGCCAAGCGATCTCTGAATTTTCCGCGACTCTGGACACGTCGCCCCTCAAATCTGCCCTGGAGCGCCTCGGCCGTCGCAAGATGCGTTTGTCAGACCACCACGACTAGCCGTTCAAGAGCATATAAAACCATCAAAATCAACACGGTAACAAAGCCGATGACGAGCGTGCGGGCGGTGAAGCGCAGCCACCGGCGATCTCTGGTCACGACATATCCAACCAAGGATACGCCCAAAGTAATCACCAGCAGCGCGCCGAAGATTCTCAGGACCAACATGGTATTCGGTTGTCCGGTGGCCCGCGGCGGTGCGGCCAAGAAAACTAACCGGATCGACAGGTCGGCCGCCGAATCAGGCAGCCTGGATCTGCAGCCTCAGGAAAGCGGGGGCCTCTTCGGGCCTGAGGAAGCTGACGAACTCCCACGCCGTGGCATCTTCCATCAGCCGGCGCAGTAGCCCGTTGTTCAGCGCATGGCCGGACTTGTAGGCCGAGTAGGCCCCGATCAGCGGATGTCCCAGCAGGTAGAGGTCGCCGATCGCGTCCAGAGCCTTGTGTTTGACGAATTCGTCCTCGTAGCGCAGGCCATCCGCGTTCAGCACCCGGTATTCGTCCATGACGATGGCGTTGTCGAGGCTGCCACCCAGGGCTAGCCCCTGCGCGCGCATGTTCTCGACGTCCTGCATGAATCCGAAAGTCCGGGCCCGGCTGACTTCCTTGATATAAGAGGTGTGTTCGAAGTCCACGACCACGCGCTTGTTGGAACTGGCGAACACCGGGTGTTTGAAATCGATGCTGAAATCGACCCGGAAACCGTTGTAAGGCTCGAACCGGACCCATTTGTCGCCCTGCTTCAATTCGACCGGCTTCTTGATGCGGATGAATTTCTTGGCGACGGCCTGTTCGTCGATCCCCGCTGACTGCAACAGGAACACGAACGGAGACGCGGAGCCGTCCATGATCGGCACTTCGCCGGCGCTCAGATCGACATATACGTTGTCGATCCCCAGGCCCGCGAGCGCCGACATCAGGTGCTCGACGGTTTGGACCCGGGCTCCGTCCCGCTCCAGGCAGGACGACAGGCGGGTGTCCCCCACGGCGTAAGGATCGGCCTTGATGTCCACCACCTGCTCGAGGTCCACGCGCCGGAACACGATACCGGTGTTGGCAGCAGCGGGGCGTAGCGTAAGGTAGACCTTTTCACCGGTGTGCAGGCCGACCCCGGTGGCGCGAACCATGTTTTTCAGCGTGCGTTGCTTGATCATTTCGATGCTTCTCGCGGCGCGGACTTGTGGGCCATCGCCTGTTGTCAAATATAAACGGTTGATTAGATTACCATAGCATCGCTCGAAGTACCACTGTGGCAGTTTCGATTGCTGCTTTGCAAAAGAGCTTCATACAAGCCGGACTCTAGTCGGCCTGTTTGCGCAGAAACGCCGGGATGTCGAGCATGTCCACACCCGATTGCTTCATCGCCTCCACCGCCGCGTCGCGCGAACGCCGGCGCATCACCGCCGGGGCCTCGAGCTCCCCATAGTTCACCGCCAACGGGCCCGCATTGGTACCGGTTTTCACCACCGTCAACGGCTTCTGGTGATGACGGTTGACCGCAGCGGCCCCGCCCAGGCCGGTCGCCACCATGGTGACGCGCAGCCGGTCATTCATGCCTTCGTCGATCACGGTACCGACGATAACCGTGGCATCCTCGGCGGTGAAACCCTTGATGGTGTTCATCACTTCGTGCACTTCCTTCATTTTCAGGGAAGTGCCGGCGGTAATGTTCACCAGCACGCCGCGTGCACCCGCGAGATTCACGTCCTCAAGCAGCGGGCTCGCCACCGCCTGCTCCGCGGCGCAGTGCGCGCGGTCCGCACCCGCGGCCATCGCCGAACCCATCATCGCCATGCCCATTTCGGACATGACAGTGCGAACGTCGGCGAAATCTACATTCACCAGGCCCGGGCACTTGATCACCTCGGCAATGCCGGCCACCGCGCCGTGCAATACCGTGTTCGCTGCCTTGAACGCATCCAGCATGCTGACGTCCTCGCCCAAAACCTGCATCAGTTTGTCGTTGGGGATCACGATGAGCGAATCGACGTGCCGGCACAGCTCGTCCAGCCCCTGCTGCGCAATCTTCTGGCGCTTGCCTTCGAATGCGAAGGGCTTGGTGACCACCGCGACCGTAAGAATGCCGAGTTCGCGCGCCGCTTCAGCCACGATGGGCGCCGCACCGGTACCGGTGCCGCCTCCCATGCCGGCGGTGAGGAACAGCATGTCGGCACCCTCGATCAGCTCGATAATGCGTTCGCGGTCTTCCATTGCCGCCTCGCGGCCGATGTCGGGATTGGCGCCGGCGCCCAGACCCTTGGTCACATTCGGCCCGAGTTGCAGAAGGGTCTTCGCCTTGTTGCGCTTGAGCGCCTGCGCATCAGTATTGGCGCAGATGAACTCCACGCCTTCCACGCCTTCATTGATCATGTGGTCGACCGCGTTGCCGCCGCAGCCGCCCACGCCCACCACCTTGATCAACGCTTCCTGGGGTTGCGTATCCACGATTTCAAACATTTCTCATCTCCTCTGTGAATGATCATGAAACATCGAATCCAAACTCTCCCCTTGAATCCTGTCTTTCAAAAATTGGTCTCGAACCATTTCTTCATGCGCCCGAAAATCTGCTTGAACGAGCCGCTCTGCATCTTCTCTATCTGATGGCGCTGGTGCTGGCTTAGCCCAGCCATCAGCAAACCCACGCCGGTCGAGTAGCGCGGATCGCGAATCACTTCCGACAGACCACCGGAGTAGCCCGGCAGCCCCAGCCGCACCGGCATGTGAAACACCTCTTCTCCCAGTTCCACCATGCCCTGCATCGAACTGCTTCCGCCGGTGATCACGATTCCCGAAGAGAGCAGTTCCTCGAAGCCGCTCCGGCGCAGTTCCGCCTGCACCAGCGAGTACAGTTCCTCCACCCGCGGCTCGATCACCTCGGCCAAGGTCTGCCGCGACATCTTCCTGGGTTCCCGGTCGCCCACGCCGGGTACTTCCACCATCTCCTGCGCATCCGCGAGTTCTCTCAGTGCGCAGCCGTAGCGGCGCTTGATCTCCTCGGCCTCCTTGGTGGGGGTGCGCAGCGCCATCGCGATGTCGTTGGTGATCTGGTCACCCGCGATCGGGATCACCGCGGTGTGGCGGATCGCACCCTGGGTAAATACCGCGATGTCTGAGGTGCCGCCGCCGATGTCCACCAGACACACGCCCAGATCGCGCTCGTCCTCGGACAACACCGCCGTCGCCGACGCGAGCGGTTGCAAGATCAGGTCGTTGACCTCGAGCCCGCAGCGGCGCACGCATTTCATGATGTTCTGCGCCGCCGAGACCGCACCGGTGACGATGTGCACCTTCACCTCCAGCCGCACGCCGCTCATGCCCAGCGGCTCGCGCACGTCCTCCTGGCCATCGATCACGAATTCCTGGTTGAGCACGTGCAGGATCTGCTGATCGGTCGGTATCGGGATCGCCTTTGCGGTCTCCACCACGCGGTCCACATCCGCCTGCGCAACCTCGCGGTCCTTGATCGCCACCATGCCGTGGGAGTTGAAACTGCGGATGTGGCTGCCTGCAATGCCGGTCCAGACCTCGCGTATCTTGCAATCCGCCATCAGTTCCGCCTCCTCCAGCGCGCGCTGAATCGCGTTGACGGTGGACTCGATGTTCACCACCACGCCCTTCTTCAGGCCGCGCGAGGGCGAGCTTCCCATGCCGATCACCTCGAAGCCGCCTTCCGGCTTCATCTCCGCGACGATGGCGGCGATCTTCGAGGTGCCGATGTCCAGCCCCACGATCAGATTCTTGCTTTCCTTTCTTCCGCTCAATGCCATTGGTCTCGTATCACCGTTTCATCAGGTTTTCCTGGCGTCCCATTTCAGTTCCTGGGTGCGCACGGCAAATCCATTGCTGTAGCGCAGGTCCACGTGCGAAGGCGGCTGCGGCAACCGTGCCACGGTGCGCCGGTATGCCGATACGAAGCCCGCGAGCCGCGCTTCCAGGTTTTCGCGTCCGAGCTGCAGTACCATTCCGTCGTCCAGATGCAGTTGCCACGCACGCCGCGCGGAAAGCGTGATCAGCACCACGTTCCTGCCGATCGGCGCGAGCAAACGATCGAACTCGACGTAGCGCGCCACGACTTCTACGGCCGTGCCATCTGGTCCGAAAAATACCGGCAACGTGCTGCTGATCGCGGCTTCGAACACCTCGCCGTGCGCGTTCACCAGCGCGGTCGAACCCCAGCGCGCCAGCGGCTGGTGCTCTTCCACCGCGACCTCCAGTCGATCCGGCCATTGCCTGCGCACGTTGACCCTGCGCACCCAAGGCAGCTTCTCGAACGCTTCGCGCGCGTGTGCCAGGTCGACGGTGAAGAAATTGCCCCGCAGTTCGCGCGCTATCACCGCCGCGACCTGTTCGTTGGTCACGTGACCCACGTCGCCGATGACTCGGATTTCGCGCAAGGGGAACACCGGCAGATGCACCACGTAGTGGATGCAGCCGTAAGCGATCAGCAGCGCGGCTGCGCCATAGAGCAATCCGGCTGTCCGGTTCAGCGCGGTCGCGTTATCCCACATGTGCGGCCTCCAGAATTCGCACGACCAGATCGTCGAACGGGATGCCCGCCACCTTTGCCGCCATCGGCACCAAGCTGTGGCCGGTCATTCCCGGCACCGTGTTCGCCTCCAGCAGGTAAGGCTCACCTTTGGCGTTGAGCATCACGTCCACCCTCCCCCAGCCTCGGCAGCCGAGGATGCGGGATGCTTTGAGGGCGAGCGCCTGAATGCGGCTCTCCAGCGCAGGTGGCAATCCGGACGGGCAGAAGTAGCGGGTCTCGTCGGAGAAATACTTCGCCTGGTAGTCGTAGCTGCCGCCCGGCGCTTCGATGCGGATCAGCGGCAACGCCTGCTCTCCCAGAATCGAGGCCGTAACTTCCACGCCCGCGATGAATTCCTCGGCCAACACCATGTCGTCGTGCTCCGCCGCCTTTTGGTATGCCGCTTCCACGTCCTGGTCGCGGGTGACCTTGGTCAAGCCGATGGTCGAGCCCTCGCGCGAAGGCTTCACGATCAGCGGCAGCCCAAGATCATTCGCCACCGCCTTGAAGTCGGAACCCGCCTCCAGCATCACGAAACGCGGCGTAGAGATTCCGGCGGCGATCCAGACCAGTTTGGTGCGCCACTTGTCCATTGCCAGGCTGCTCGCCATTACGCCGCTGCCGGTGTACGGGATGCCCATCAGCTCGAGCGCGCCCTGGACCGTGCCGTCTTCGCCGTAGCGTCCATGCAGTGCGATGAACACGCGGTCGACTCCCTGGCTGCGCAGCTCGTGCAGATCGCGGTCGCGGGTGTCGAAGGCATGCGCGTCCATGCCCTTGCGCTTGAGCGCGGCAAGCACGGCGTTCCCGCTCATGAGAGAAATCTCCCGCTCGGCGGAGCGGCCGCCCATCAATACGGCCACCTTTCCGAACTCACTCATCGAATAGCAACTCCATGAACCGCGTCACCTGGGCAGCCGCAACGCGCGCCTGCACGGTCGCATCCCCGCAAGCGGGGCGGCTGTCGAGGCGGAGCACGGGCCCCAACTTCAAGTTGAGGATGCGACCTGAGATCAGACGCAAAGGGATCGCCCGCCGCCCTCGATCGCCTCCGAGGTCAGATCCCCGAACAGAAAACGTTCGGGGCCCCTCTTCCGCTCTACGGCGATCCCTGCTCCGCGCTCCGGCGCACCCACCCATCAATACGGCCACCTTTCCGAGACTCTTTACCTTCACGCCTCTCGCCTCTCGCCTCTCGCCTCACCGACTATCTGCACTTCGCGCTCGAGTTCGACGCCGGTTCTGTGCTTCACGGTTTCCTGCACCAGGGTGATCAGTTCTTCGATATCCTTCGCGGTGGCATCGCCCTGGTTGACGATGAAGTTGGCGTGCTTGAGTGACACCTCGGCCGCGCCGATGCGCTTTCCCTTGAGCCCGCAAGATTCGATCAGCCGCGCGGCGTGATCACCGGGCGGATTGCGGAATACCGAGCCCGCGTTGGGTTCATTCAGCGGCTGGCTGGCGATGCGGCGCGACAGAAAATCCTTGATCGTCTGGCGGGCGCGGCCACCGTCGCCGTAACGGAAGCGGAACCAGGCGGCGACGAAGAACTCGTCCTGTGCCTGCACCGGAATGACGCGGCGGTAGCCAATGGAGTATTCGCCCGGCGATCGGATCTGCAATCGTCCGCTGAGATCGACCGTGCGCACCCGCGCCACCGCATCCCAGGTCTCCGCCCCGTAACATCCCGCATTCATCGCCAGCGCTCCGCCGACGGTGCCGGGTATGCCGGCGAGAAACTCGGCGCCTTCGAGGTTGTGGACGGCCGCGAAGCGGGCCACTTTCGGACAGGCCACGCCGGCCTCCGCGTAGATCTCCGCCGCGCCGGCCTCCTCGTCGAGGAAGAATCGCCGTAGCACTGCATGCGTGAATACCACCGTGCCGCGGATGCCGCCGTCCCGCACCAGCAGGTTGCTGCCCAGACCGGCGAAGAAAACCGGCTCCGTGTGCGGCAAGCCACGGAGGAACACGCACAAGTCATCAAGATCGGCGGGCAGGTAGGCGCGATCCGCGGTCCCGCCGGCGCGCCAGCTGGTGTGCCGGCACATCGGCTCATCGCGCCGCAGTTCGCCGCGAAGCACGGGTGTCCCTGATTGCACCTGCTCAGACATATCCATATCTGTCAGCAAGGGCGGCAGTCGGCATTTCCTTCAGCTTTCATCCCTCATCCTCACTTGTCCCCGGAGGGGATCATCCTTGCCACTTTTCCTGGCACGCCGCCTATCGAGCCGGCGCCCATCGTGATCACCACGTCCCCGGGTTGGACAGACGCCAGGATTGCTGCCCCCAGCTCGATCACGTGTTCGACGAACACCGGTTCGACCTTTCCGGCGACGCGCACTGCGCGCGCCAGCGCCCGGCCGTCTGCGGCAACGATCGGCGCCTCGCCGGCCGGATACACCTCGGTAAGCAGCAGCGCGTCCACCGAAGACAGCACTTTCACGAAGTCTTCGAAGCAGTCACGCGTCCTGGTGTAGCGATGCGGCTGAAATGCCAGCAACAGGCGCCGGCCGGGAAAAGCGCCGCGGGCTGCGGCGACGGTCGCCGCCATCTCCACCGGGTGATGCCCGTAATCGTCGATCAGAGTGAAGCTGCCGCCTTTGCGCAGCGCCACGTCGCCGTAACGCTGGAAGCGCCGCCCGACGCCGCGAAACTCCGCCAGCGCCTTGACGATCGCGGCGTCGGGTGCACCAATTTCCATGCCCACCGCGATCGCGGCGAGCGCGTTCTGCACGTTGTGCAGGCCCGGCAGGTTGAGCGTGATTCTCAGATCGGGTGCCGCCTGCGCGTGTCCGTTGAAACCGATTTTGCGCACCACGCGAAACCGCATCTGCCACGCCGCCGCCTCCACGTCCACCGCGCGAATCTGCGCGCCGTCGGTCAGGCCGTAGGTGGTGACCGGCCGTGTGATGAGCGGCGTCAGGCTGCGGACGTTGGCGTCGTCGATGCACAGCACCGCCATCCCGTAAAAGGGCACGTGTTCGATGAATTCGAGGAAGGCCTGGCGCAGCTTTCCGAAATCATGTCCGTAGGTCTCCATGTGGTCCGCGTCGATATTGGTGACCACTGCCAGCACCGGCTGCAGGTAGAGAAATGAAGCGTCCGACTCGTCGGCCTCCACCACGATGAACTCGCCGCTGCCGAGCTTGGCGTGGGAACCGGCCGCTTCGAGTCGGCCGCCGATCACGAAAGTCGGATCCATATCCGCCTCGGCGAGCACGCTCGCGATCAGGCTGGTGGTCGTGGTCTTTCCATGTGTGCCCGCAACCGCGATGCCCTGCTTGAGCCGCATCAATTCCGCCAGCATCATCGCGCGCGGCACTACCGGAATGCGCCTCGCGCGCGCGGCCGCCACTTCCGGGTTGTCCGGCTTGACGGCGGTGGAAGTGACGACCGCGTTTGCGCCGCTGACATTGGCATCGGCGTGGCCGATGTGCACTTTTGCGCCCAGTGCCTTGAGCCTCTGCGTCGCGGCGCTGTCGGCGATGTCGGAACCGCTCACCTCGAAACCCAGGTTGAGCATCACCTCGGCGATGCCGCTCATCCCGGCGCCGCCGATGCCGACGAAGTGCACGTGTTTGACCTTATGTTTCATCCCGCGGCGGCCATGCAATGCTCGGCGACCACACGAGTGGCGTCCGGTTTGCCGAGCGAACGCGCCAGCCTTGCCATCTCGAGCAGTCTTTCGCGAGTAAAGCCGAGCAGCAGATCTGCGAGCTTGCGTGGCGTCAGTTCGTTCTGCGGCAGCAGCACCGCCGCCGACTTGTCGGACAGGAAACGGGCGTTGTGGGTCTGGTGGTCATCCACCGCGTGCGGGAGCGGCACCAGTACGCAGGCCACGCCCGCGGCAGCGAGTTCCGCCACCGTCAAGGCGCCTGCGCGGCAGATGACCACGTCGGCATCGGCGTAGGCGCCCGCCATGTCGTGGATGAAAGCAAGCGCGGTTGCGTTCACGCCGGCATCGCGATAGTTCTTCTCGAGCGCGGCGATGTGTTTCTCGCCGGCCTGATGCGTGACGTCGGGCCGGCAGTTCTCGGGTATCAGCGCCAGCGCCCGCGGCACTGTGTCATTCAATATCTGCGCACCGAGGCTGCCGCCCACCACAAGCACTTTGAGATTGCCACCGCGGTCGCGGAATCGCTGCTCGGGCGCCGGCAATTCGGCGATTTCGCGACGCACAGGATTGCCCGTCCACTCGGACTTCTTCAGCACTCCCGGAAACGCGACCAGGATGCGGTCTGCAACCTGCGCCAGCACCTTGTTCGCAAGTCCGGCGATCGAGTTCTGCTCGTGCAGTACCAGCGGCCGGTCGAGAAACGCAGCAATCATTCCGCCCGGAAAGGCGATATAACCGCCCATGCCCAGCACCACGTCGGGACGCACCCGGAAGATGGCGCGGGCGCTTTGCCAGAACGCGATCAGGAGATTAAATGGCAGCAGCGCCAGACGCACGATGCCTTTGCCGCGCAGACCGGAAAAGCGGATCCACTCGACCGCATAACCGTGCTTCGGCACCAACGTGGCTTCCATTCCGCTGCGCGCGCCAAGCCAGACCACTTTCCAGCCGCGGTCGCGCAGGTAGTCGGCCACCGCAAGAGCCGGGTAGATGTGGCCGCCGGTCCCGCCAGCCATCACGAGGATGGTGCGCGTGGCGACTGAGTCGCGCACCCCGTTCACAAAGACAGGCCTTTCATCATCTGGCGGTTCTCGTAATCGACTCTGAGCAGGATCGCCAGCGCGCAGCAGTTGGCGACGATGCCGCTGCCGCCGAACGAGAGCAGCGGCAAGGTGAGCCCCTTGGTCGGCAACACGCCCATATTCACGCCCATGTTGATGGCCGCCTGTGCGCCGATCCACAGTCCCACACCCTGCGCCACCAGCGCCGAGAAGTAGCGCTCCAGCCGCGCCGCCTGATTGCCGATCGCAAAGGCGCGCCAGGTCAGCCACGCAAACAGCGCGATCACCGCAATGACCCCCGCAAGTCCCAGCTCTTCGGCGATCACCGCCAGCAGAAAGTCGGTATGCGCTTCCGGCAGGTAGAACAGTTTCTCGACGCTGGCGCCCAGGCCCACGCCGAACCACTCGCCGCGACCAAAGGCGATGAGCGCGTGCGACAATTGATAGCCTTTGCCGAACGGGTCAGACCAAGGATCCATGAATCCCACGACGCGCTGGAGGCGGTAAGGCGAAGACCAGATCAGCAGCAAGAAGCCGATGATCAGCAGCGTGATCAGGGCGGCGAACAGCTTCCAGTTCATCCCCCCCAGGAACAGGACACCCATCGCGATCACCGTGATGACCACGAATGCGCCGAAATCCGGTTCCCGCAGCAACAGTCCTCCCACCAGCAACATCACCGTCAGCATCGGTAGGAACCCCTTGCGGAAACTGTGCATCAACGCCGCCTTGCGCACCGTGTAATCGGCGGCGTACAACAACACAAGCAGTTTCATCTGTTCAGAGGGCTGCAGGTTGAACATCCCCAGCGAGAGCCAGCGCTGGCTGCCGTTGACCTCCTTGCCGACGCCGGGGATCAACACCACCAACAGCAGCAGCACGCCGAGCACGAACACGTAGGGTGCGGCCTGCTGCCAAAGGCGCATCGGGAACTGGAAGCAGATGAAGCCGGCCATCACCCCGACGAAAACGAATACGCTGTGGCGAATGAGGAAGTACGCCGGCTGGTTGCCGGTATAGTGGCCTGCCTCGGCAATGGCGATGGACGAGGAATACACCATTACCAATCCGATTCCGAGCAGTAGCGCTGCCAGGTTGACGACTGCGTAGTCGAGTTCGGCGATCGGCGCCGGCCGGTCCGCCACTTGGCCCAGGACGCCGTTCATTGCACTCCACCCAAGGCCCTGACCTCCTCGACAAACACCTGCGCGCGGTGCTCGTAGTCGCGAAACATGTCGAAGCTGGCGCACGCCGGTGACAGCAGCACGGCGTCCCCGGCGTGCGCCAGGGCAAGGCTCGCGCGCACCGCCTCGTGCATGTTGGTGGCGCGTACCAGCGTCACGCCCGTGGACTCGATCGCGGCGGCAATCCGGTCGCGGTCGCGCCCGATCAGCACCACCGCACGGGCGTGCCGCGCAACCGCATCCCGAAGAGGCGAGAAATTTTGGCCTTTGCCGTCGCCGCCGGCGATGAGCACCACTTTCGGGCCCATGGCCTCGAGCGCGGCGATCGTCGCGCCGACGTTGGTGCCTTTGGAATCGTCGAAGAAAGCCACGCCGTTGAATTCGGCAACCCGTTGAACGCGGTGCGGCAGTCCGCTGAAGCTGAAGAGCGCATTGAGCAACGGTTCGTAGGGCAGTCCGATCGCGCGGCACAGCGCCAGCGCCGCCAGCGCGTTCGCGGCGTTATGCAGGCCCGTCACCTTCAGCTCGGAAACCTTCATAAGGTTGGCCCGCCCTTCTGCGAGCCAGAGTTCGCCGTCGAGATTGCGCAACCCCCACGCGCCCTCCGCGCGTGGTTCGTCAAGTCCGAAAGTAAATACGCGCCTGCCGGATCCGGCCATGTCGCGCGCCCACGCATCCTCGCGGTTGATCAACTGCGTGCCATTGCCGAAGAAGATGCGCGCCTTCGCCTGTGCGTATTCGCGCATGCCCGCATAGCGGTCCAGGTGGTCTTCGCTCAGGTTCAGGACCGCGCCGGCGTCGACGTTGAGGCTCTTCGTCGTCTCCAGCTGAAAACTGGATAGCTCGAGCACGAACACATCCGGGCGCCGACGGCGTCCGGCTCCAATTTCCGAAAGCGCCTCCAGGATCGGCAAGCCAATGTTTCCGGCCACCAGCGTCCTGGTCCTGGCGGCGCGCGCCATCGCGCCGACCATCTCGGTTACCGTGCTCTTGCCGTTCGAACCGGTGATGCCGATGATCCTGGCGCCGGGGAATTCGTCGCGCACGCGGGCGAACAGTTCGATGTCGCCGATCACTTCCAGGCCTCGCGCCAGAACCGCCTGTACCAGCGGTTCGGCGAGCGGCACGCCAGGGCTGATCGCAATCAGCTCCGCATCGGCGAAACTCTCGGGGCGAAACGCTCCCGTATGCAGTTCGACGCCTGGCAGCTCCGTGCGCAGCTGTTCGGCATTCGGCGGCACGGCACGGCTGTCGGCGACGTGCACGCGCGCGCCACGCCCCGCCAGCCAGCGCGCCATCGACATTCCGCTTGAGCCCAGACCGAGCACCAGTACGCGCCTATTTTCCAGCTCGAGCGGCACGCGTCTCCTTCATCGCCGCCTCGATTCGGAACAGGCGCACGGCGCCGACGTCCTCGTTCTCTTCGCGATGCAGGTTGGCGAGCGGCAGTTGCGTAGGCTGTTTGCTGGCGGCTTGCGCGCGCATTTCCCGCATGAATAACTCGAATTGCAGACGGCTGGTCATGTATTACCTCAGTTTCAAAGTTGATAAACCCACCAGTACCAGCATCATGGTGATGATCCAGAAACGGACGACAACCTGGTTTTCCTGCCAGCCTTTCAGTTCGTAGTGGTGATGCAGCGGCGCCATTCGAAAGATGCGCTTGCCGGTGAGCTTGAAGGAGGCGACCTGCAGCATCACCGACAACGTTTCCACCACGAACACCCCGCCCATGATGAACAGCACGATCTCCTGCCTGACCACCACCGCGATGGTGCCGAGCGCGGCGCCGAGTGCCAGCGCACCGACGTCGCCCATGAACACTTCCGCCGGGTAGGCGTTGAACCAGAGGAAGGCGAGCCCTGCTCCCGCCAGCGCCGCGCAGATCACCGTGAGTTCGCCGGCGCCGGGAATGGAAGGGAATCCGAGATATTTCGAGAACACCGCGTTGCCTGCGACGTAGGCGAACACGCCGAGCGCGCTGCCGACCATCACAGTGGGCAGGATCGCCAGCCCATCCAGTCCATCGGTCAGGTTCACCGCGTTGCTGGAGCCGACGATGACGACGTACGTCATCACAACAAAACCGATGATCCCCAGCGGATACGCGACCTGCTTGAAGAAGGGAACGATCAGCTCGGTTTGCTCGGGCAGCGTAGCCGATGTTGCCAGGTAGATGGCCGCGACAAGCCCGATGAGCGACTGCCAGAATAATTTGCCGCGCGCCGACAGCCCCTTTGCGTCGCGATGCACGACCTTGCGGTAGTCATCCACCCAGCCGACCATGCCAAAGCCCAGCGTCACCGCCAGCACCACCCACACGTAACGGTTGTGCAAGTCCGCCCACAACAGCGTGGTGATAGTGATCGAAACCAGGATCAACGCGCCGCCCATGGTCGGCGTGCCGGCCTTGCTCAGATGGGTCTTCGGTCCGTCGTCGCGCACCGACTGGCCGATCTTGTAGGCCGTGAGCTTGCGGATCATCGGCGGACCGATGACGAAAGAAATCAGCAACGCGGTCAGCGTGGCCAGCACGGCGCGCAGCGTGATGTAGTTGAAGACGTTGAAGGCACGTATATCCCCGGCCAACCACTGCGTGAGCAGCAGCAGCATCAGGCTCCTCCTTTCGCGGTCTGTTCCCCGTTCACGGCCCCCAGCGCCTCGACCACACGCTCCATGCGCATGAAACGCGAACCCTTGATCAGCAAAGTCGTATCGCGGCCGAGCACGCCGGCGATTGCCGCGACCAGATCTTCGATGGTCGCGAAGTGGGCGCCGCCGTCGCCGAAGCCGCGTACTGCCTCCGCGCTCAGGTCTCCGAGTGCGAACAGACGCTCCACGCCGGCGCGCTTGGCGAACACGCCGATTGCCGCATGCATCGCGGAAGCCGTATCGCCGAGTTCACCCATGTCGCCCATCACTAAAACCTTGCGGCCGGCATGCGCCGCCAGAACCGCAATCGCCGCCATCATCGATTCCGGATTGGCGTTGTAGGAGTCGTCGATCAGCGTGGTGCCGGATGCGAGCCGTTTGTGCTGCAGCCTGCTCTTAACGCCGCGATAGGCCGCAACGCCTGCGACGATGGCCTTCGGGTCGATCCCAAGCGCATAGGCTGCGGTTGCGGCCGCCAGAGCGTTCTTGACGTTGTGGAGACCGGGCACGTTGAGCGTGGCAACGAACTGGCTTTCCGGAGTCACGATGGTGACCAGACTGCCCGCCGCGGCGAGCTCGTAGCGCGCCGAAATGGCGGCCTTCCTGTCCAGCCCGAAATCCACCACGCGCCGGGATTTCGCCAGGCCGCGCCAGAAATCGGCAAATGCATCATCGCTGTTGATGATCGCGGCCCCGGCCATGTCCAGACCTTCGAATATTTCGCCCTTGGCGCGGGCAATGGCCTCGGTGGAACCGAGTTCGCCGATATGCGCCGTTCCAGCGTTGTTGATCAGTGCCGTGGTGGGCTTGGCCAGCCGCGACAGATAGGCGATCTCGCCCAGGTGGTTCATCCCCATTTCGACCACTGCGTAACGATGCTGGGCGCGAAGCTGCAGCAGTGTCAGCGGCATGCCGATGTCGTTGTTCAGGTTGCCGACGTTGGCGAGTACGCCGCTTTCGCCGGCCGACTGGCGCAGGATCGCGGCAAGCATCTCCTTAACCGTGGTCTTGCCGTTGCTGCCGGTGATCGCGATCAGCGGCATTGCAAAGCGCGCGCGCCAGTAAGCCGCGAGCTGGCCCAGCGCAACGCGCGTATCGGGAACAACCAGCAGCCTGGCGCCGGCGCCGGCGTTCCGGGGAACGTCGCTTACCATTGCCGCGACCGCGCCGGCGCCGAGTGCCTGCGCGGCGAATGCCTGGCCGTCGAAACGTTCGCCGCGGATGCCGACGAACAGATCGCCCGAACGAATGCTGCGGCTGTCGGTGTTCACGCGCATGAATTCCGCGTTGCCGCCGACTCGGCGGGCGCCGAGCGCCTGCGCTGCGCTGACGAGGTCAAGCATGGCCCACCCGCCGCGGTAGCCGCTGCAGGATCTCACGCGCGACTTCGGCATCGTCGAAAGGCAACTGCCGGCCGCCGATTTCCTGATAGGTTTCGTGGCCTTTGCCGGCGATCAGCACCACGTCCTGCGACGCGGCGCCGCTGATCGCCTGCAGGATCGCCATGGCTCGATCCTCTTCGATCGCGTAGTTCGGGTGCGCGCCGGCGAGGATTTCGTCGATGATCGCGCGCGGATTCTCCGACCTCGGGTTGTCGCTGGTGATCACGACGCGGTCGGCGAGACGGGTCGCCACTTCACCCATCAGCGGGCGTTTGCCCGGATCGCGGTCACCGCCGCAACCGAAAACGCAATGCAGCCCCCCTTCGCTCGAGAGAGTGGAGCGCAGTGTCTCCAGCGCCTTCTCCAGCGCGTCCGGAGTGTGCGCGTAATCCACCACCACCAGCGGCGCGCCGGGTTCGCGCACCATTTGCAGCCGCCCCGGCACCGGTTCGACCAGCGACAGCGCCTCCACCGCGTCTTGCAGCGGCACGCCTGAAGTGATCAGCACGCCCAGCACACCCAGGAGATTGGAGGCGTTGAAACCGCCGATCATGTGGCTGTCGAGTTCGGCCGCGCCCCAGGGCGTGGTGATCTCCAGCTTGAGGCCGCGCGTCGACAGATCCAGCCGGTGTCCGGCGATCTCGCCTCTGCCCAGCCCGTAACCGAGGACATTGACGCGGGAGCGATTGATCGACGTGGCAAGCTGCTGGCCGAAGCGGTCGTCCAGATTCACGACCGCATGCTTGAGCTGCGGCCAATGGAAGAGTTTCGCCTTTGCGGCCGCATAGTCCTCCATGGTCTTGTGATAGTCGAGATGGTCGCGCGACAGGTTGGTGAACAGCGCGACGTCGAACTCCACGCCGCCGACCCGGCCCTGCTCGATGCCGTGCGAAGAAACCTCCATCGCGCAGGCCTCGGCACCGTGCATGCGGAAGTCCGCAAGGCGCGCGTGCAACGTCACGGCGTCGGGAGTGGTGTTGAGCGCCGTTTCAAGCGCGCCGGGAAAGCCGCTGCCGATGGTTCCGATCACCGCGGTCTTGCGCCCGAGGCGGGACAGCGACTGTGCGATCCAGTGCGAGCAGGAGGTCTTGCCGTTGGTGCCGGTCACGCCGGCGACCCACAAGTGACGGGACGGATGCCCGTGAAAATGACTGGCGATGTCTCCAAGGTGCGCGCGCAGCTCGGGCACGCCCAGATTGGGCAGCTTCCATGCGGAGTTCCACTGGAAGCCGCGGCTGTCCCACAACACTGCGGCGGCACCGGCGCCGATTGCCTGGTCGATGAAGCGGCGGCCGTCGGAATGCTCGCCCGGGTAGGCGAGGAACACGTCGTCGGGCTTCACCTTGCGGCTGTCCACCGCCAGGCCGGTGACGGGCACGCCGAGCGCGCCGATTTTACGTATGTCGAAGGCGCGCTGGCCCCGCCGCGGTGAGCGCGATGCAGCGTTCATACTTCCTCCCCGATCAGTGGTGCAGACTCTGGAGGAATTACATTGTCGGGCGGCGCGTCGGGCGTGACTCCGAGCAGACGCAATGCGCCCGCCATCACGTTGCTGAACACCGGTGCGGCCACTTCGCCGCCGTAGTAATGCTTGCCACTCGGCTCGTCGATCATCACGGCAATGACCAGGCGCGGGTTCGAGGCGGGCGCGAAACCGACGAACGAGGAAACGTAGCGATCCGCCGCATACGTTGCACCGTCGAGCTTGTGCGCAGTACCGGTCTTGCCGGCAACGCGGTAGCCGGCGACTTGGGCGCGCGTCGCGGTTCCGCCGGGCTGGGTCACCATCTCCAGAATCTTGCGCACCGCCTGCGCGGTGCGCCGCGATACCACCCGCTTGCCCTCGACCGGCTGGTCGCGACGAATCAAGGTCAGTTGCTTCAGTTCGCCGCCGGTGGCGAATACCGAGTAGGCGCGCGCCAGTTGCAACAGGCTGACGGATACGCCGTGGCCATAGGACATGGTGGCGTGTTCGATTCGCTTCCAGCTCTGATAGGCGCGCAACCGCCCCGTTGCTTCTCCGGGAAACCCCACTCTGGTCTGGGCGCCGAAGCCGACTGCGGAAAAGATTGCCCAGAGCTTCTGCGGCGCCATCGCCAGCGCGATCTTCGCCGAGCCCACGTTCGATGACTTCTGGATCACCTGGGACACGGTGAGAAAGCCCTCGGGATGAACGTCGCGAATCGTGCGCTTGCCGATGGTGAAGCGGCCGTGCTCGGTGTCAATGACGCTGCCCGGACCCACCAATCCGGACTCCAGTGCGGCGGCGGCGGTGAACGGCTTCAGAGTCGAACCGGGCTCGAACAGGTCCACCACCGCGCGGTTGCGCGATCCGGCCATCTTCAGGGTATCGCGGTTGTTCGGGTTGTAGGTGGGCCAGTTCGCCAGCGCCAGCACTTCGCCCGAGACCGCATCAAGCACAACGATGCTGCCCGCCTTGGCCTCGTGCTCGGCGACTGCGCTCTTCAGATCCCTGAAGGCGAGATACTGGATGCGCTGATCGATGGAGAGCGCCAGATCGCGGCCCTGCTGGGGCGCGCGAATGCTCTCCACGTCCTCGATGATCCGCCCGAGCCTGTCCTTGATTACGCGCCGGCTGCCGCGCTTTCCGGCGAGCCATTCCTGGTACGCCAGCTCGATGCCTTCCTGCCCGTTGTCGTCCACCCCGGTAAAGCCGACCACGTGCGCAGTCACTTCCGCTGCGGGATAGTAACGGCGGTACTCGCGCTGCAGAAACACGCCGGGAAGATTGAGTTGCACGACTTTCGTCGCCTGCTCCGGGGGCAACTGCCGCTTGAGATACACGAACTCGCGCTCACTGTCGGCAAGGCGTCTCCTCAGTTCCGTTGCATCCATGCCGAGCAAGCGCGCCAGCTTCACTCTTTGCTCGGTGCTAAGGTCGGCGTCCGCGGGAGACGCCCACACCGATTCCACGGGCGTGCTCACCGCCAGAGGTTCGCCATGCCGGTCGGTCACCATGCCGCGATGCGCGGAAATCTCGACCACGCGCGCATAGCGGGTTTCGCCTTTCTGCTGCAGAAAATCGTTATGCAGCCCTTGCAAATAAAGAGCCCGCGCCGCCAACACCATGAACCCGCAGAAAACCAGCAGCAACAGCAGCCGCGCCCGCCACACGGGCAGGCGTACCGAGAGCGCTGGATTTAGGGAGGGTCTCATGGGTTGGACGGCGCGGGAGGGGGAGGAACGAGATGCACGCGTGCCGCCGGCGGCACACGCATGTGCAGAATGTTGGCCGCGATCTTTTCGACGCGGGAATGCATCGCCCAGGTGCTTTGTTCCAGCTGCAACTGGCCGTATTCGACTTCGAGCTGCTTGGCGACTTCCTGCTGCTTCTGCAACTCCACAAAATGCTTTCGCGCCTTGTGCTGCGAGGTCACCAGCGCAAGCGCGCAAACGACCAGGATTCCCGACAGCACGAGATTGAGCTTGATCACGCCGCGATCCTTTCCGCGACCCGCATCACCGCGCTGCGGGCGCGTGGGTTGGCGGCAACCTCGGATTCGGAGGGGAAGACCGGTTTGCCAATCAGCTTGAGGTGCGGCTTCGGCAATTCCTGCGCGCGCAGCGGCAGACGCGCCGGCAGCACGCCGGGCTGCGAATGCGTGCGCATGAACTGCTTGACGATGCGGTCTTCGAGCGAGTGGAAACTGATCACCACCAGTCGGCCGCCGTCATCGAGGACTTCGAGGCACTGGGGCAGCATCATCGCCAACTCTTCAAGCTCCTGATTGATGTGAATCCGTATAGCTTGGAAGGTGCGCGTCGCCGGGTCCTGATGCGGCTCGCGCGTGGGAACGGCTTTTGCCACGATCTCGGCAAGTTGCCGTGTGCGGTCGACAGGCCCGCGCGATCGAGCCGCAATAATCGCTCTTGCAATCTGTTTAGCAAACCGTTCTTCGCCATAGCGCCTGATGACCTCCCCGATCTCCTGTTCCGAAGACTGCTCCAGCCATTGCGCCGCGGTTTGCCCCCGGCTCGTATCCATCCGCATGTCCAGCGGCCCGTCGAAGCGGAAGCTGAATCCCCTGTCCGCCTCGTCAAGCTGCGGCGAGGACATGCCGAGGTCGAGCAACACGCCGTCGACATGCGCGACACCCGCCCGTCGAACCACCTCCCGCAGTGCGCCGAATCGGGCATGAAATACAGCAAGGCGCGGATCGGCTATTTCCATTGCCGCGGCGATCGCCATGGCATCGCGATCCAGGGCGATCAGCTTCCCCAAGCTGCCCAGCCGCGCCAGAATCGCGCGGCTGTGTCCGCCGCGGCCGAAGGTTCCATCCACGTAGATGCCATCGGCCTTGACGCGCAGTGCCTCGACCGCTTCCTCAAGAAGTACCGTCTGATGTGAGCGCAAGTGGCGATCCGCTCGATCTCACAGCGCGAAGTTCTCCATTCCGGGGGGCAGTTTGTCGCCGCCTGCGGCAAGCTGTTCGAGCTGCTTCTCCCAGGTGCTCTGGCTCCAGATTTCGAAGTGACTGCCCTGCCCGACCATCATCACTTGCTTCTCCAGGCCGGCGAATTTGCGCAATTCCGGTGAAACCAACAGCCGCCCGGAGGCATCCAGTTCGACTTCCTCGGCAAAACCGACCAGCAGCCGCTTCCACAAACTGGTCTGGGGATCGAAGCTGGAGAAACCCATGATCCGGGCGCGGATCGGCTCCCACGCGGGCGCGGGGTAGAGCAAAAGGCAGCGGTGCGGATGAGCTGTAAGTACTTGCTTACTGCCATTGCCTAATTGCAAGGCGTCGCGATGCCGTGTTGGAACGGCAAGGCGGCCCTTGGCATCGACGTTTAGTGCTGTCGCCCCCTGAAACATTTGTTATTCCACCGGAAGTGTTGGAATTTTCAAGTATTCCCACAAAACCCTACTTTCCCCCACTCTAGAGGAAAAAAAATAGCAGGTCAAGGGGAACCCGCCAGCTTTTTTCAGTTACGACAAAGACTTACAAGCGACTCTTGAATTTACGTGGGATCAATGGCAATTATTCATTAAATTTAAGATAGTTACGACATATATTTATTGTCCTTTCGATGAGTTGGTAGTATGCACCAACGATAGAATCCGGGGAAAAATTTCCTGACAGGAAGCCGAAGCGCGGGAAAGAGTGAAGCTGGCCTGTAAGCCGGGTTCTGTGGAGCGCCCTGCGGCGCCCCGGCAGTCATTCATCTGGGCCGACAGTTGCCTGTCGGCTCGAGCGACCTACCCGGGAGCAGCGCGAGCCACGCTGTCGCTCCCCTATTTGGTCTTGCTCCGGATGGGGTTTGGCGTGCCGTCCGTGTTGCCACGTCCGCGGTGGGCTTTTACCCGACAGTCTCGCGACCGCCCACGCTCCTTGCGGGGCGCACACCGTTTCACCATCGCCTGATCCGCCGTCCTTCTCGCTACAAGAGCGAGTCTTCGCGACCTTGCGGCCGCAAAGCCGGGGCGTCGGCCATCGGCAGTCTTTTCTCTGTGCCACTTTCCATCGCCTCGCGGCGTCCGGCAGTTAACCGGCATCCTGCTCTGCGGAGCCCGGACTTTCCTCTGCGCAAGCGAATTGCGCAGCGACTGCCCGGCCAGCTTCAATATGGATTATCGCATCGGAAAGACTGGGGTCCCCGGACTTTAGTTCCGGCATGACTCTGATCGGACCAGCCCCGCTAAGAGTCAGCCTTCACAGCAACAGCGCTCGCTTCGCCGTGCCGGCGCCCCATGCGCGATGTTGTCCTCCGCCCTCATCCCCAGCCCTTCTGCTCTGCTTCAAGTGTTCCCTTGTCCCGGAGGGAGAAGGGTGCACACTGCCCTCTCAGGCATGTATATGGACCCTCTCCCTCCGGGACAGGGCAGGGTGAGGGAGGACTCAGCCCCGGGA
>JBOIFZ010000098.1:0-2606 GCA_050741735.1 Burkholderiales bacterium | reverse complement strand
TGGCGGAGAGGGGGGGATTCGAACCCCCGTCAGGCTATTAACCTGAACACGCTTTCCAGGCGTGCGACTTAAACCACTCATCCACCTCTCCGCGGGTTGAAACTCTGGCGCAAAAGTTTGCGGCGCTACGCTTTGGCTCCGGCCGCTGCGGAAGGCGCGAAGAATACTGGAGGGTCGCTATGCTGTCAAAGAAACAAGGCCTTCCTGCCGCATCAAGTAGCCTGCTTGAGTTGTTCCAGAATCGCAGGATTCTCCAGCGTCGATACATCCTGCGTGATTTCCTCGCCCTTGGCGATTGCGCGCAACAATCGGCGCATGATCTTGCCGGAGCGGGTTTTCGGCAGGTTGTCGCCGAAGCGGATTTCGTCGGGCTTGGCGATCGGTCCGATTTCCTGCGCGACCCAGTTGCGCAGTTCCTGCGCCATCTTTTTGGCGGCCTCTCCCTGCGGACGCGCGCCCTTCAGAACCACGTACGCGACCACCGCCTCGCCCTTGATGTCGTGCGGCTTGCCCACCACCGCCGCTTCCGCCACCAGTGAGTTGGCGACCAGCGCCGATTCGATTTCCATCGTCCCCAGCCGGTGGCCGGCGACGTTGAGCACATCATCGATGCGGCCCATGATCCAGAAGTAGCCGTCCAGGTCGCAGTTGGCCCCATCGCCTGCCAGGTAGTACTTGCCTTTGAAGTCGTCGGGGTAATAGCTCTTCCTGTAGCGCTCAGGGTCGCCCCAGATGGTGCGGATCATCGCGGGCCAGGGTTTCTTGATGACCAGAATGCCGCCTTTGCCTTTCTCCACTTCATGACCGGTCTCGTCCACGACGGCAGCCATGATTCCGGGCAGCGGCATGGTGCACGAACCCGGTTTGAGCGGCGTCACGCCCGGCAGCGGCGTGATCATTTGCGCGCCGGTTTCGGTCTGCCACCAGGTGTCCACGATCGGACAACGGCTGTTGCCGACCGTGGTGTGGTACCACATCCAGGCTTCGGGATTGATCGGTTCGCCCACGGTGCCGAGCAGCCGCAGGCTCGACAGATTGTACTTTTTCGGCTGGTCGGCGCCGGCCTTGATCAGCGAGCGGATCGCGGTTGGCGCGGTGTAGAACACGGTCACGCCGTGGTCCTGGATCAGCTTCCAGAAGCGTCCGGCGTCGGGGTAGGTGGGCACGCCTTCGAACACGATCTCGGTTGCCCCGACGGCCAGCGGACCGTAGGCGATGTACGTGTGGCCGGTCACCCAACCCACGTCGGCGGTACACCAGAACACATCCGACTGCTTGTAATCGAAAGTCCATTTCATCGTCAACATGGCCTGCAGCAGGTATCCGCCGCTGGAATGCTGCACGCCCTTGGGTTTACCCGTGGAGCCGGAGGTGTAAAGGATGAACAACGGATGCTCGGCGTTGACCCACACCGGCTCGCAGACGTCCGGCTGGTTCTGCACCAGCTCCTGCCACCAGACGTCGCGCGGTGCGCGCAGTTGAATCGGGCTGCCCGTGCGCTTGTAGGTGACCACGTGCCTGATGCCCTCGCAGCCTCCCATCGCAAAGGCATCGTCGACCGCGGGCTTCAGCGGGATTTCCTTGCCGCCGCGCATCTGTCCGTCGGCGGTGATGACCGCAACCGCGCCGGCATCGATGATGCGCTCCTGCAGGCTCTTGGCAGAGAAGCCGCCAAACACCACCGAATGGGTGGCGCCGATGCGTGCGCAGGCCTGCATCGCGATCACCGCCTCGATCGACATCGGCATGTAGATAATGACGCGGTCGCCGGTCTTGATTCCAATCGACTTGAGTCCGTTGGCGAACTGGCAGACGCGGTGGTAGAGCTGCTTGTAGGTGATTTTGGTGACCGTGCCGTCATCGGCTTCGAAGATGATGGCGACCTTATTCGGCTGGCTGTCGAGATGGCGGTCCAGGCAGTTGTACGAGATGTTCAGCTCGCCGTCGTGAAACCACTTGAAGAACGGCGCTTTGCTCGGATCCAGGACCTTTGAGAACGGTTTGTGCCAGATCACGTGCTCGCGCGCCAGCCGTGCCCAGAAGCCCTCGTAATCGCGTTCCGCCTCGGCGCACAGCGTCTGGTAGGCGGCCATTCCGGAGACATTGGCCTGCTTGACGAAATCCGCGGGCGGCGGGAAAACCCGGCGTTCTTGCAGGACCGATTCGATCGTACTCATTCCATCCCCCCAGTCGTATGTCCTGATAGTCGGCTTTGGACCGGATTATAGCCAGAACTACCGGTGCCCTGTCCCGCGCCGCGCGCCGGGCGTATCCGGGCATCGGCCAAGTGCTTCGGGTAGTGTAAAATCCGCACGAGCGCACCCGCAGTTCGCCGAGCCGCCCGGATTTACCCATGACCGTAATCCGCCAGGAAGACCTGATCGAAAGCGTCGCCGACGCCCTCCAGTACATCTCCTACTACCATCCGATCGACTACATCAGGTCCCTCGCGGATGCGTATCGACGTGAAGAGTCGCCGGCGGCCCGCGACGCGATCGCGCAAATCCTGACCAACTCGCGCATGTGTGCCGAAGGAAAGCGGCCGATCTGCCAGGACACCGGCATCGTGGTTGCGTTCCTGAGAGTCGGCATGAACGTGCGCTGGG
>JBOIFZ010000097.1:0-10186 GCA_050741735.1 Burkholderiales bacterium | reverse complement strand
CTGCGACTCGTTAGCGGTACGCCCGTTTGCGGGAGCAGCCGTATGCCCAGCCCATCAACGTTAATCGCAGCCTCATGTGCCCCTGCCCGCAAGCTGCCGACTGCGTCGGTAACGTGTCCGGGGCACGTACCGCTAACGAGTCACAGCCGTCCGGCTACACGGCGTCCTCGCCGTCTTGCCCTCGACCCGAATCGCCTCGGTCGCGCGCGTGGAACTTGATCAGAGCTTCCTCAACGCGTCGCCGCGCTTCTTTCTCCTGCTCGGCCTGTTGTCCTGCGCGCTGGCGGCGCCGATCGCGTGGGCTGCCGCCGACGCCGACACGACCGAAGTCGGCCGGCGCCTGGATCGGTGCCTCAGCGCACTCAACGCCGGGGCCGAGACGGTGCCGCCTTACCGGCGCCTCATCCTCGAAGAAGTCTGCCCGGGGCTTGCACAGGCGGTTGCGGAATTGCCGTCAGCGGTTTCATTGAGCCCGCCCCTGGATCAGCAAACTACCCCTAGCCAGCTCCAGGACCTGCGCGCGCTTCTAGGCTCTTATGGAAACCCTCCAGCCGGCGTCGAGCGTTTCGATTTTGCGAGGCTGCAGGAACTGCTGGCGCGCACGCTGCAAGTCGAACCCACGCCACCTGTTTCCTGGTGGCAACGATTCAAGGACTGGCTGGCGCAAAAACTGCGCGGCAGTGACGAATCGGACTACCGCTGGCTGGCCGAATTCCTGAAGTCGCTGGATCCCCCGGAGTGGCTTGCAGATCTCATCCTGCGCGCCAGCGTGGCGGTGATTCTGCTGCTGGCGCTGTCGGTCGTGGTCAACGAGTTGCGCGCGGCCAATCTTACGTCGTGGTGGCAGCGACGAAGCCGCACACAACGCACCAGCCGCGTGTCGGCCGCCACCGGCGCGGCCAGATTGACCTGGAAGGATGTGACGAATCTCCCCCCCGGCCAGCAACCGGCGGCACTGCTGCGCCTGGTGCTGCAGGAACTGATCGACCGCGGCCTCCTGCCCGACGACAAGAGCCTCACCAACAGCGAGATGCTGGCACGGCTCGGCGCAGCGGCACGTGCGCACGCCGCACCCTTTGCCGAACTGGCAACGGCAGCCGACGCGGTGTTGTTTGGCAGCCGCGCAGTGGTCGCGTCGCAGCTTGCGCCGCTGCACCACGCGGCACAATCCATCGTCGGCCTCCCCACTGCCGGCGTTAACCCCCGATGAGAGAACGCCTGGTTACCCTGCTCGGCGCGCTAGCTGCCGTGTATCTGGTGTTCGTGCTGCTGGTCGGCCCGCGCGAACCCGACGCCGCGCCGGATTCCATGCCGACTACCACGGACCGCGGCGAGCGCGGGCTGCAGGGCCTGCGATCCTGGATCGAGTCGAGCGGCATCCGCGTCAAGAGCCTGCGCAGCCGCTACGACCGGCTGCCGGCCGATGCGGGACTGCCGGAACGTGGCAATCTCATGATCTTGGCGTTGCCGCAGACCCTACCTGCACGGCAACTGGAAATCGACGCGTTGAAAGACTGGGTCGAGCGCGGCAACTCTGTGCTGGTGCTCGACGGCAGCATCGAGGTTTTGGCACAGCCGGATCCTCGCCGCTGGCAACCGTCAGGCGTGCTGGCCGCGCTCGGATTCAGCCTGGAATTCGCAGACACGGAAGCCAATCAGGAGGACGATTCCGGGGACCCAGCAGCCGCACAGTCGCAACTCGACAAGGATGGCCCGCCCTCGCCACGCGGATTGATTCCTCGCGGCCGACACCCGGTCCTGCAGGGAATGCGAGAGGTGCAGGTACGCACGCATTCGCTCTACCCGCTGGCGCTCACGTCGACGGAAAAATTCCGCACTGCCCTGGTATTGCTCGAAGATCCTTTGACGGGATCGCCGGCGTTCTGGCAGGTGCGCATCGGCGATGGCACCGGCTGGATCAGCGGCTACGCCGACCTGTTCGGCAACGCCGCGCTCGGCGGCGGCGACAACGCGCGTCTGCTGGCCAACATCGTGGCCAGATCGCTGGGCCCGGACGGCCGGGTGATTTTCGACGACATGCACCAGGGCCTGACCGAAGTCTACGATCCGAATGCCTTTTTCGGCGACGCGCGCCTGCACGCCACGCTGTGGTTCATGGTCGGCTTCTGGCTGATCTATGTGGTGGGGCGCAGCAACCGCATCGCCCCGCTGATTCAGCGACCCGAGTTGCCGCGAGCCGTGGACTTCGTGCGCGCGGTGGGCGGGCTGTTCGCGCGGCGTTTGTCCGGTCACGAGGTTGCACTGGGGTTGCTGCGCCACTTCTTCGCCGAGTTGCGCGGGGTTCGTGCGGCCGCAGACGGCATCGACTGGGAACTACTGGCCCGCTATCCGCGCGTGCCGAGCAGCCAGATCGACGAGTTGAGGGCTATGCATTCCGGGCTGGCGCAGGGACGTACGCCCGACCTGGTGCGCCTGAACAACCTCATCAACAACATAAGGAAACACCTGCAATGAGCAATCCTGCGTCCAGCCTGGAACAGCAACTGCGCGCGCAACTGGAAAACGTGGTGTTCGGGATGGATCACGTAATCCACGGGTTGTGCATCGGGCTGATCGCCGGCGGTCACGTGCTGTTGCAGGGCGTGCCCGGCATTGGCAAGACCCTGCTGGCGAAATCGGCCGCGGCGGCGCTCGGGGGCAGCTTCAACCGCGTGCAATGCACCGCCGACCTGATGCCCTCGGACATCACCGGCATCCACATCTTCAGCCGCGAAGAGAAGAAATTCGAGTTCGTTCCCGGACCGCTGTTCGCCAACATCGTGCTGGTCGACGAGATCAACCGCTCGGGACCGAAGACGCAGTCGGCGCTGCTGCAGGCGATGGAGGAATTCCAGGTCACCATCGACCGCAAGACCTACAGCCTGCCGCAGGACTTCCTGGTCATTGCCACCCAGAACCCGCGCGATTTCGAGGGCACTTTTCCGCTCCCCGAGTCACAGCTCGACCGCTTCCTGATGCGGCTGGACGTGGACTATCCGGCGGTGGAGATGGAGCACAAGGTGCTACGCACCTACGATCTGCGCGGCGGGCACTTCAACGCGACTGCGCCGATTGCCCCGCTCGCGGGCGACGCACTGGCGCTGGCGCGCACGCAGGTCGCCAAAGTGCACGTGTCCGAGGCGATCTACGGCTACGTCACCGACATCGCCGCCGCAAGCCGCAACCACCCTCAGGTCAACCTGGGCCTGTCGACCCGCGGCGCGCTGGCGCTGATGCGTTGCGCCCGCATAGCGGCGGCGCTGCGCGACGCCGAGTTCGTCGCGCCCGACGACGTCAAGTCGATGTCCCGCTTCGTCCTGCCGCACCGCCTGATGCTCACGCCGGACGCGGCGCTCGAAGGGGTCAGCGACCAGCAGGTCGCACAAAGCATCCTCGACAGCGTCAAGGTGCCGCGCCAGTGAGAGGCGGCGCCCTGTCGATCCGGTCCCGCTTTCTAAGATGAACCTGACCGCACTGGCCTACGTCGTTGCCGCGGCGGTGACACTGCTCGGAATTGTCGGCCAGTGGCAGGAAGATCCCTGGCCGGATTTGTGGCGAGTGCCGGCGGCGAGCCTGCTGATCGGACTGTTGCTGGAAGGCGTGGCCGCGCGTCGGCGCGGACTCAGCATCTCGCCACGCATCCCGGAGCGCGTCATGCTCGGCCAACCGGCAGCCGCAGAACTGATTCTCGGCAACGATGGCGAACGGCCTCGCCAAGTCGAGCTGCAGCAGATTTTCGCGAACGGCCTGAGCGGCAGCGACGCGATCGCTGCGTACACCGTACCGCCGCACCGCACGGTGATGCACGCGTTCTCTTTCACGGCGCAGAAACTGGGCACGTTCGATTGGCAGCCGGTCTACACCCGCATGCGCGGCGTATTCGGGCTGGCCTGGTGGTCCCGCAAATTCGACATCCCGCACCGGATGAAAGTGGTGCCGGCGCGGCTGCGCGGCGCCGAGCGCGGACCTGGCACCCGCCCCCAGGGTGAACGCTCGCAACGCAGTGCGGGCGCCGGCTTCGAGCTGCTCGGGTTGCGCGACTATCGGCCCGGAGATCCAATGCGGGCGATCGACTGGAAAGCCACCGCACGCAGCCAGCGCTATACCGTGCGTCTGAACAGCGAAGAGCGCAACCTGGAACTGCTGGTGCTGTTGGACGCGGGCAGGACTTCCAACTTGCAGGCCGGCACGCTGAGCAGACTGCATCACTACGTGAACGTTGCCGCCAGGCTGACGGAAAGGGCGATCCTGAACGGCGATCACGTCGGAGCCATCGTGTTTGCCGACCGTCCGCTGGCAGCACTACCGCCGGCACACGGGGCCGCGGCGCTGCTCGGGGTGCGCCGCATTCTCGAGCAGGCGCACTCGGTTGGCTCCGAATCCAACCCGCTTGCGGCGGCGCTGCTGGCGCGGCGCCTGCTGCACCAACGCAGCCTGGTGGTGCTGCTTACCGACGTGGACGAGAGCCAGGATCCTGCCCAGCTGTTGCGCGCCGTTCAGTTGCTGGCGCCCAAGCATCTGCCCTTGATTGCGGGCACGCTGGATGAGGAGACGCTGGCGTTGCGCCATCGGCAATCCAGCCACTGGCTCCATCCCTACCAGGCGTTCGCCGCCGCGGAAATGCTGCAGTCGGTGCGGGGCATGAGGCTGCGGCTGCGCCGCAGCGGCGCACAAGCGATCACGACCGTGCCAGCCCAGCTCGATCGCGCGGTGCTGCGCTCCTACGAGACCTTGCGTCTACAGCGTCGGATCTGAGCCGCCGTGCGGCCGCGGCCGTCGCCACAATCTGCCGCTTAGCACCAGAATCAGGAGCAGCCAATAGGCCACGCCGATGGCAACGCGCTGCGCCATGGTGAAATGCGGGTCGGGCGAAACGTATCCTTCGATCAGTCCGGCGCCGACCAGGAACAGCGCGCACACCGGCAGCAATTGGCCGGCGCGGCGCACCGCCTCACGGAATGCCGCCGCGCGACTGCGGTTTCCCGGCCGCGCCAAAGCCTCTCCGAGTTCGACTCCGGCCGCCGCGGCGAGCAGGATCACCGAGATCTCGACGATGCCGTGCGCGACCACGAACTCGGCAAGCCGGCCCGCCAGGCCGTGCTGCGCCGTCAGCGCAAACACCCCACCCAGCATCAGCCCGTTCATGCCGACGATATACAGCGTGCCCAATCCGTACAGAGCGCCGAGTGTAAACGCGAACAACGAAACCACGATGTTGTTGGTCATGATGCCCAGCGACAGCAACGCCGATGGAACGATGTTGATCAATCCGTCGGTCCAGAGTTCGCCGCGCTGTACGCGGTTGATCATCTGCTCGGACGCGAACAGCGCCGCCAACTCCGGGTAACTGTGCACCAGCCACCAGCCGGCCGCGGCACTGGCGAGAAAGAGCGCCGTGACCGCGGCGATGCGTCCGCGCAATTCCAGCGCCACCCGCGCGGCGCCGTCGCGAAACAAACCGACCAGGGCGTCGCGCACATTGCCCGGCCTGCGGTGGATCACTTCGCGCGCCTGCGTGAGCAGCGCCTCCAGCCGGGCCACCAGCTTGGCGTCGGGGGCCGCTGCCCGCGCCAGCGACACGTCGCGCGCAAGCGTGCGGTAGCCGCTAACCAATTCCTTCAATTGCTGCAGCTCTGCCTGCCGGCGCGCGCTGACCTCGGCGAGTATCCGGCTCAGGCGCTGCCATTGCGACGCGCGCCCCTGGAGCCAGGCCGCGAGCGCGGCCTCAGGCCGGCTTGCCACGGGACTCGTCCCTGAGCTTGCGCAGTCGCTTGCGCAGCTCGGCCTCGGTACCGCTACTATCCACCGGTTCGCCTATGCGGGCCAGGAACTTTTCCGCGAGACCCCGACGCAGCGGCGCATCGAGCCCGCGCCAGCGCTCGAGCAGATCGTCGAGCAATTCCCTATCCCCGGGCGACAGCCGCGAGGAGGAAGAGCCGATCACGCCGTCGAAATCGAGACTGCGTTTGCCGGTGTCGTAGACCAGCAGCGTGCCGGCGGCAAGATCGCCGATGCGCACCTGGCGCGCGGTAAACATCGCCACCACCAGCCCGAGCACGTAGAACGCCGGCAGCGAATCCACCAGCCTGAAGACGTTGCGGATGATCAGCGCGCCGGCATCGGGGGTGAGTGCGCGCTCGGTGACGATGCGTATTCCCGTCATGCGCTTTCCGGGAGTACGGCCCTGCATCATGATTTCGAGCAACGGGTGATAGAGAAAATAAATCGCTGCCGCCGGCAGCAGCGCGCCATACAATGCCACCTTGCCGGCCTTCAGCAAGGGCGAAAAGAATTCCTCCGCCGGCGACAGCAGGCCGAGCAGTACCGCGACCAGCACCAGCCAGGCCAGTGCCAGCAGAAAGCGGATGTGCCAGTCGATCAGGAAAGCGTAGCTGCGGCTGCCGATGCCGGCAACCGGCAGTTCGACTTCGACCGCGTCGGCGGCCTGCACAACGAGTTTGTCTTCCACGACGGCCTTCCCCGATCGCGCTAGCGCGCGCCGAATCCCAGCAATTCCGCGGCGTGCTTGCGCGTGGTCTCGGTAATCTTCACGCCGCCGAGCATGCGTGCAATTTCCTCGACTCGAGAGGCACGGTCCAGCACCGCTACCTGGCTCGCCATTTTGCCGTTGGCCGCCGACTTGCTCACCTGCCACTGCTGGTTGGCGGCGGCCGCCACCTGCGGCAGGTGGGTCACGCACATCACCTGATGACGGCTGCCGAGTTCCTTGAGCATCCTGCCGACGATTTCGGCGACGCGCCCGCCGATGCCGGCATCCACTTCGTCGAAGATCAGCGTCGGAACTGCGGCCACCTGGCCGGTCACGGTCTGGATCGCCAGGCTTATGCGCGAGAGCTCGCCACCCGAGACCACTTTTGCCAGCGCAAGCGGCGTGGCGCCGGCGTGGCCGGCAACCAGGAACTCGATCTGCTCCAGTCCATGGGCGTTGCCTTCGCTCAGGGGATTCAGAGCAATCTCGAATGCGCCGCCGCCCATCGCCAGGCTCTGCATCGACGCAGTGACTCTCTTGGCGAAATCCGCCGCTGCCTTCCTGCGCGCCGCAGAGAGCTTCCTGGCGCGTTCCTGCCAGTGCGCCGCCGCCTGGCTCTCGCGCTGGCGCAGCGCTTCCGGGTCGAACCCGGTCTCCAGTTCGGCGAGCCGCGCCTTCATTTTCGCCAGACGTTCCGGCATCTCCGGCGGATTCACCCTGAACTTGCGCGACGCCGTGTGCACCGCATCGAGCCGGGCTTCCACCTCGCGCAGCCGCTGCGGATCCAGATCCAGGCGGCTCTGATAGTGACGCAGGCTGTAAACCGCCTCCTGCAACTGGATCTGCGCCGGCTCGAGCGCAGCGAGAATTTCTTTCAGCTGCGGGTCGAAATCGGTCATGCCGTCGAGGCGCGAATTCACCGAAGCGACCGCGGCCAGCGTGGACATCTCGCCTTCGGACAGCACTTCGAGGCTGAACTGCACTGCTTCGATCAGACTGGCGGCATGCGCCAGCCGCTTGTGCTCCGCCTGCAGTTCCTCCCATTCCTCGGGGCGGAAACCGAGCGCATCCAGTTCCTTCAGCTGCCACTGCAGTTGCTCGCGCTCGGTTTCCAGCGCCTGGGCATCGGTCTCCAGCGCCAGACGCTGCTGCCGGATGTCCTGCCAGGCGCGGAATGCCGCCGCAACTTCGTACGCCAGATCGGCGGCTCCGGCGTGGCCGTCCAGCAGGTCGCGCTGCGCGGTCGCACGCAAAAGCGACTGATGCGCATGCTGGCCGTGGATATCCACCAGTAGTTCGCCGATTTCCTTGAGCTGCTGCACCGTGGCCGGACGACCGTTGACGTACGCGCGTGAGCGGCCCGACGACTCGATCACCCGGCGCAGCAGGCATCCGCCGTCATCGCCGCTTAGATCGTTTTCGGCCAGGTAGTCCGAAACGGCTGCCACCTCGACGGTCGAAAATTCCGCGCTCACTTCGGACTTGTCTTTTCCTTCACGCACCTGCCCGGATTCGGCGCGACTGCCCAGTACCGCGGCGAGCGCGTCGATCAGGATGGACTTGCCGGCACCGGTTTCCCCCGTCAGCACGGTGAAGCCGGGCTGAAATTCGAGATCGAGCTTGTCAACGATGACGAAGTCGCGGATGCTGAGACTGCGCAACATGGGTGCGAAAAAAAACGGCGGCGATGGCTGATTGTCGTTACAGGGTTTCGCTCCAATGGAGCTTTCCCCGGAGCATGTGATAGTAGTTGTGGCCCAGCGGATGGAGCAGGCGGATCGCATGCGGACAACGGCGCACGATGACCTTGTCGCGCTCCTGCAGTTCGTAGTGCGAATGGCTGTCGAAGTGCGCGCGCGCATCCGCCGCCTTGTGAATCAGAATTTCGATCACCGACTCGCTGCTCACCACGATCGGGCGGTTCGACAGCGTGTGCGGACAGACCGGGACCAGGCCGATGACGTTCAGGCTGGGATGCAGAATCGGCCCGCCGGAAGAAAGCGCGTATGCGGTCGAGCCGGTGGGAGAGGCCACGATCAGCCCGTCCGAGCGCAGGTTGTAGACGAATTGCCCGTCGATGTGCACCTCGATCTCGATCAGGCTGCCCTCTGCGCCCTTGTTCACCGACACGTCGTTGAATGCCAGCACGTCCAGCACCTGGCGTTCACCGCTCAACACCGCAGCCTGCAGCAGCATGCGCGACTCGGTGATGAAGCTGCCGTCGAGGATTGAGCCCATGGCCTCGAACATGGTGTCCATCGACAGATCGGTGAGAAAGCCGAGCCGCCCCAGGTTGATCCCGACCAGCGCCACGTTGTAAGGCGCAAAGGTGCGCGCGATGTTGAGCATGGTGCCGTCGCCACCGATGACAATGGCAAGGTCGGCGGTACGGCCGACGTCTTCGAGCGGCAGTACGGTGTGGTTGTTTCTGCCGATGTGCGCGGCCGTCAGCGGGTCGAGCACGATCCTGACGCCCCGTCCATTCAGAAAATCCGCCAGCCGCAGGAGCGGTTGGGCGATCTCGGGGCTCTTGTACTTGCCGATCAGGGCGATGGTCTTGAATGCGCTCGACATGCCCCGAATTAAAGCACATTTCCCTCCGAACCGCCGGTTCCGGAGGCTCTCGCAACGACGGCTACTTCGACCCCGAAAAGCTTTGTAGAATGGCTACATGGCAATCAACGATTTCATGCCGAGCGAACGTGCGCAGATCCTGCTGAAAATGCTGGTCGAGCGCCACATCGCCGACGGGCAGCCGGTCGGATCGCGGGCGCTCGCCAAGTTTTCCGGACTCGAACTGAGCCCGGCGAGCATCCGCAACATCATGGCGGACCTCGAAGAACTGGGTTTCATCGCCAGCCCACACACTTCCGCCGGCCGCATACCGACGCCGCGCGGCTACCGCTTCTTCGTGGACACGCTGCTCAAAGTCAGGCCGCTCGACCAGGTGGAGATCGACCAGCTGGAGGGCCAGTTGCAGCCCGATAACACCCAGAAGCTGGTGTCGCAGGCCTCGCACCTGCTTTCCGATCTCACCCGTTTCGCGGGCGTGGTGATGACGCCCAAGCGCAGGAGCGCCGCGTTCCGCCACATTGAGTTCCTGAGCCTGTCGGAAAAGCGCATCCTGCTGATCGTCGTCGCCCCCGACGGCGACGTTCAGAACCGCATCCTCCTCACCGATCGCGCGTACAAGCCCTCGGAACTTACCGAAGCCGCCAATTTCCTGAATCAGAACTTCGCCGGGTTGACTTTCAACGAGATCAAGGCGCGCATCCAGGACGAACTGCGCAAGCTGCGCGAGGACATGACCCGGCTCATGACCCAGGCGCTCGAGGCCGGCACCGAGGTGATGAACCAGAACTCGGAGGATTACGTTCTTTCCGGGGAGCACAACCTGCTGCACGTGCAGGATCTGTCGTCGAACATGGCGAGCCTGAGGCGGCTGTTCGACATGTTCGAGCAGAAGACCAGCCTCCTGCAGTTGCTGGACATCAGCAGCCGCGCGCACGGAGTGCAGATTTTCATCGGCGGCGAATCCGGCTTGGTGCCGCTGGACGATTGCAGCGTCGTGACCGCACCATACGAAGTCGACGGCCAGGTGGTCGGCACGGTGGGCGTGGTCGGCCCCACCCGCATGGCCTACGAGCGGGTGATCCCGATCGTGGACATCACCGCCAAGCTGCTTTCCAGCGCGCT
>JBOIFZ010000096.1:0-9942 GCA_050741735.1 Burkholderiales bacterium | reverse complement strand
TGCGGCCGGCATGAGCGAGCTGGATGCCGAGTTTCGCCACGCCGTATTTCCTGCAGAAATCCACCACGCGTTTGATCGTGGTCTCGTTCGCGTCGCTGTAGAGTCCGAGGCAGCGATGGGTAATGCGCCCGACCGCGGACACGTGCGTAGCCTCGGTAATCAGCAGGCCGCCCGCCCCCATCGCGAACTGTCCGAGGTGCATCAGGTGCCAGTCGTTCGCCGAGCCGTTGACGGACATATACTGGCACATCGGCGACACCACGATGCGGTTGGGAAGCCGCAGGCCGCGCAGATCGATGGGGGAAAACAGGGCGCTCGTCATCTTTTTTATCGTCGGGCTGAGTTGGGAACGCCGCGGATTCTAACAGGAGCGCAGGCACCGGCCGCTATGCGCCGAATTGCAGCGCGGCCAGACGCGCGTACAGCGGATTCCGGGTCAGCAGTTCATCGTGCGAACCCACACCGACCAGGCGGCCCTCGTCCATCACCGCGATGCGGTTCACGCTTTTCACCGTGGAGAGCCGGTGCGCGATGATCAGCGTGGTGCGCGCCTGCAGCAGCCGCTCCAGCGCGAGCTGCACCATGCGCTCGCTCTCCGAATCGAGCGCGCTGGTCGCCTCGTCCAACAACAGGATCGGGCGCCCGGACAGGATCGCGCGGGCGATCGCCAGCCGCTGCCGCTGGCCGCCGGAGAGCCGCACGCCGCGCTCGCCCAGCCAGGTATCGAATCCCTGCGGCAGCTTGTCGACGAACTCCGTCGCAAACGCCGCATTGCAGGCACGCCGGACTCCCTCGTCGGAGGCGTCCGGCCGGCCGTAGCGCACGTTCTCGGCGACGCTGGTCGCGAAGATGGCCGGCTCCTGCGGTACCAGCGCGATGCGCCTGCGCAGTGCCTTCGGATCGACACGCTTCACGTCCACGCCGTCGACTCGCACCGTGCCGCGCTCGGGATCGTAAAAGCGCAGCAGGAGTTGAAACACCGTGGACTTGCCCGCCCCCGAGGGTCCGACCAGCGCGAGACTCTCTCCCGGCCGGACATCGAGCGAAAAATCCTGCAAGGCCGCCTGGTTGGGACGCGACGGATAGTGGAAAGTCACCGCCTGCAGCTGCACCGATCCGATCGGTGGCTCGGGCAATGCGAGCGGCTGGGCCGGCGCGGTGATCTCGGGACGGGTGTCGAGGATCTCGATCAGCCGCTCGGCCGCGCCGGCGCCGCGCTGCAAATCGCCGATCACTTCGCTCAACGCGCCGGCCGCGCTCGCCACCATCGCGGCGTAAAACACGAAGGCCGACAGTTCGCCGGGCGTGATGTTGCCCGCCAGCACGTCATGCCCGCCGATCCAGAGAATGACTCCAACACCTGTGAACACCAGCACGATCACCGCGGAGATCAGCGAAGCGCGCACCCGAATGCGGTTGCGCGCCGTATCGAATGCCGCTTCGGCGCGGCTCCCGAACAGGCGACGATCCTCGTCTTCGTGTCCGTAGGCCTGCACCGTGCGCACTTCATGCAGGGCCTCGTCAACATAGCTGCCGAGGTCCGCCACGCGGTCCTGGCTGGCTCGGGCGAGCTTGCGCACGCGCCGACCGAAGACCACGATCGGCCCGATCACCACCGGCACCGTCAGCAGCACCAGAGCCGTAAGCTTCCAGCTCGTCAGCATCAGCATCGCCAGCGCGCCCACGCCCAGCAGCCCGTTGCGCAGCGCCATCGACACGCTGGTGCCGACCACCTGCTCCAGCAGCGCGGTATCGGTGGTCAGCCGCGAGATCACCTCGCCGGTGCGCGCCTGCTCGAACCAGCCGGGAGACAGGCTCAGCAGGCGCGAGAATATCTCGCGGCGGATGTCGGCGATCACCCGCTCGCCCAGCCATGAAATCAGATAGAAGCGCACCCAGGTCGCGACCGACATCACCACGATCACGCCCAGCAGGAAGAACAGCGCCTGATTGAGCGCCTGCGGATCGCCGCCCGCGAAACCGCGGTCGATGACTTGCTTGAGCCCCTGGCCGATTACCAAGAAACATGCTGCCGCGAACACCAGCGCCAGCGCGAACACCAGCATGCGCGCGCGGTACGGCGTGGCGAAGCGCCACAGCACCGCCAGCGCGCGCAAGCGCGCGATCGCCGTCGGCTGCGCCGTGGTCACTTGCTCCGGGGTCTCACGTTTCATCGGCTCGGCGATCCGGGCACCTGTCCGCGCATGCTGACCCTGCGCATCATAAACCTCGTTCCTGCGCAATTGGCCGTCCGGGACAACGAAGCCTCCCATCGGACTGCAACCCGCAGTATCTTATCGGCTGCAGCCACCCGAAAAAGACGGTTTCGCCGCCCGTTGGTGCAGCGAACCCACAACGATACCCAGAGGAGACAAGAATGGATTTGGATCTTGAGTCAGCGGCGATCGAATACCACGAGCAGCCGACCCCCGGAAAAATCTCCGTCGTTCCCACCAAGGGCCTCACCAACCAGCGCGACCTCGCGCTCGCCTATTCGCCGGGTGTGGCGTTCGCCTGCAAGGCCATCGAGGCGGATCCTTCGCGCGCGGCACAACTGACGTCGCGCGCCAACCTGGTCGGCGTGGTGACCAACGGCACCGCGGTGCTCGGCCTGGGCAACATCGGCCCGCTGGCAGGCAAGCCGGTGATGGAAGGCAAGGCGTGCCTGTTCAAGAAGTTCGCCGGCATCGACGTATTCGACATCGAACTGGCCGAGAACGACCCGGACAAGCTGGTCGACATGATCGCTGCGCTGGAACCCACTTTGGGCGGCATCAATCTCGAAGACATCAAGGCGCCCGAGTGCTTCTACATAGAAGGAAAGCTGCGCGAGCGCATGAAGATCCCGGTTTTCCACGACGACCAGCACGGCACCGCGATCATCGTCGGCGCGGCGGTGACCAACGGGCTCAAGGTCGTCGGCAAGGACATTTCGAAGGTAAAACTGGTGTGCTCCGGCGCCGGCGCTTCGGCGATCGCCTGTCTCGATCTGCTTGTGAAGCTCGGGCTGAAACGCGAGAACATCATTGTCTGCGACTCGAAAGGCGTCATATACGAGGGCCGCGACAAGAACATGGAGCCGAACAAGGCGCGTTACGCGCGCAAGACCGACGCGCGCAAACTTGCCGAGGCGATGCCCGGCGCGGACATTTTCCTCGGACTCTCGGGCCCGGGCGCGATGAAACAGGAGTGGATCAAGACCATGGCGGAGAAGCCGCTGGTGCTGGCGCTTGCCAATCCGACGCCGGAAATCCTGCCCGAGGAAGTAAAGGCGGTGCGGCCCGATGCCGTGATCGCCACCGGCCGCTCCGATTATCCGAATCAGGTGAACAACGTGCTGTGCTTCCCGTTCATCTTCCGCGGCGCGCTCGACGTCGGCGCAACCAAGATCACCGAGGAAATGAAGCTCGCCTGCGTGAAGGCGATCGCGGAACTCACCCAAGCCGAGCAGTCGGACGTGGTGGCCATGGCCTACGAAGGCGAAGAACTCTCATTCGGGCCTGAGTACATCATTCCCAAGCCCTTCGATCCGCGGCTGATCACCCGGATCGCGCCGGCGGTGGCGAAGGCGGCGATGGACAGCGGCGTGGCAACGCGCCCGATCAAGGATTTCGACACCTACCGCCAGCAGCTCACCAACTTCGTCTACCACTCCGGGTTCGTGATGAAGCCGGTGTTTGCGGCGGCGAAGGCCGCACCGCGGCGGGTAATCTACGCGGAGGGCGAGGATGAACGCGTGCTGCGCGCGGTGCAAGTAGTGGTGGATGAGCATCTCGCCAATCCGATCCTGATCGGCCGGCCGGAAGTGGTGGAAACGCGGATCAAGCGCTTCGGGCTGCGCATCAAGCCGGGCAAGGACTTCGATCTCGTCAACCCGGAGAGCGACGCGCGCTACCGGGAAGTATGGACCGAGTACTACAAGGCGATGAACCGCAAAGGCGTTTCGCCCGACGACGCCAAGGTGCACGTCCGCCAGTCCACGACGCTGATAGGTGCTATGCTGCTGCGCAGGGGCGACAGCGATGCGATGTTGTGCGGCACGTTCGGTCGCCACAAGGACCACCTGTGTCATATCGCCAACGTAATCGGCCTCAAGCCAGGCGCGAGCATATTCGCCGCGATGAACGTGCTGCTGCTGACCAAGCGCACGCTGTTCATCTCGGACACCTATGTCAACGAAGACCCGGGCGTCGAACACCTGGCCGAGATCACGATCATGGCGGCCGAGGAAGTGAAGCGCTTCGGGGTGGTACCCAGAATCGCCCTTCTGTCCCACTCGAACTTCGGCAGCGATGACTCGCCCGCCGCGCTGAAAATGAGCCGGGCCAGGGACCTGATCGAGAAGCTCGCTCCGGATCTGGAGGTCGAGGGCGAAATGCACGGCGACGCCGCGCTTTCGGAATCGATCCGCAACCACGTGCATCCGGAATCTCGGCTGAAAGGCGAAGCGAACCTGTTGATCATGCCTAATTTGGACGCGGCGAACATTTCCTTTAATCTGCTGAAGATGACCGGCGGCGAAGGCGTGACCGTGGGGCCGATCCTGCTGGGTGCCGCCAGGCCGGTGCACATCCTCACGCCCACGGCGACAGTGCGGCGGCTGGTGAACATGACGGCCCTGTGTGTGGTGGATGCTAATGCGCAGCAACGTTCGCTGTTCTGACGGCCAATGCGTCGCGCCGAACAATCGCCCGATGCGACTGCGTCGCCGCAAGGCGACACAGCCTGCGTGTCGTCTGCAACGCATTGTCGGAACTTGGATGTTGCGAGGACGTCGAATCGTTTGTATCAACCACAGGGAAGAAACATGAAAACAGCACGCACCCGGATTTCCGAATCAGACGCACGACTCAATGCGCGATTGGCGATGGTCACGGCGGCCCTGCTGCTCGGCGCACTCCTCGCCACCTTGGCCACGCAGGCCCGGGCGGCCGAGCCTTTCAGCCGCGGCAACCTGACCGGTTCGATTTACGTAGGCGCCGGCCGTGCGCTGGATCGCGACTACACCACAATCGGCGGCGCCGTTGGCTACATGATCTCCGAAGGACTGATGCTCGGCGTGAGCGCCGAAACATGGGTCGGCAACGATCCCGACATTTACAAGCTCACACCGGAAGTGCGTTACACGTTCACCCGGGTCGCCCCGGTGAAACCTTACATCGGCGCCTTCGTCTCGCGCACGATCTACAACGGCCTCCCGGACGCGAACACCTACGGCGCGCGCGGCGGGATCTATATGCCGTTCAGCTCGAACGCAGCGTTCAACGTCGGCGTGGTTTACGAGAAGATATCGGGGTGCGACTCGTCAACGTACAACGATTGTTCGCAGTTCTACCCCGAGGCCGGCGTCCTGTTCTCCTTCTGATCGTATTCCCCCGGGAAAAAAAGGGCACCTTGCGGTGCCCTTTTTCATCAGGCCAGCACGTAGCTGGTCTTTACCGTGGTGAAGAACTCCACCGCGTAGCGGCCCTGCTCGCGCGGACCGTAGCTCGAGCCCTTGCGTCCGCCGAAGGGCACGTGGTAATCCACCCCGGCCGTCGGCAGGTTCACCATCACCATCCCGGCCTGCGCGTTCTTGCGGAAATGCGAGGCGTGCCTGAGCGACGCGGTGACGATGCCGGAGGAAAGCCCGAACGGCGTGTCGTTGGCCACGGCCAGCGCCTCATCGTAGTCCTTCACCGCCACCACTGAGGCGACCGGTCCGAACACTTCCTCGCGGTTGATGCGCATGCTGTTCACGGTATCGGTGAACAACGCTGGTTCGAGGTAAAAGCCTTCGGTGTCGCGCTTGAGCTGGTTTCCGCCGAAGGCGAGTTTGCCGCCCTCCTTCTTGGCTTCCTGTATATACATGAGGTCCTGGTTGAGCTGGCTCTTGTCGACCACCGGACCGACGTCGGTGCCCTGCTTCACGGCGTTGTCAATCTTCAGTCCCTTGAGCCGCTCTATCATGGCGGCGACGAATTTGTCGTGGATGCCCCTGGTGACGATCAGCCGGGACGACGCGGTGCAGCGCTGGCCGGTGGAGAAGAACGCACCGTTCACGGCGCAGTCCACCGCCGTCTTGAGATCGGCGTCATCGAGCACCACCAGCGGATTCTTGCCGCCCATCTCGAGCTGGAACTTGGCCATGCGGGCGATGGCTTTCGCGGCGATTTGGCGGCCGGTCTCCACCGATCCGGTGAAGCTGATCGCGTCCACACGTTTGTCGTTGACGAGCGTTTCGCCGACCACGCTGCCGCGGCCCATCACGAAATTGAACACACCCTTGGGTACGCCGACATCAACGATGATCTTCGCGATCGCGTGCGCCATTCCCGGCACCAGGTCCGCCGGCTTGAACACCACCGTGTTGCCATACGCGAGCGCAGGGGCGATCTTCCACGCCGGAATGGCCGCCGGAAAATTCCACGGCGAGATGATGCCGACCACGCCGAGCGGCTCGCGGGTGAGCTCGACGTCGATGCCGGGGCGGACCGACGGGATCAATTCGCCCGCCCGGCGCAGCACTTCGCCGGCGAAGAATTTGAAAACATTCCCGGCGCGCGCTACTTCGCCGATACCTTCGGGCAACGTCTTGCCTTCCTCGCGCGAAAGCAGTTTGCCGAGTTCTTCCTTGCGGGCAAGGATTTCGTTGCCCACCTTGTCGAGCAGGTCGGCACGCACCTGGATGTTGAAAGTGGCCCAGGCCGGGAAGGCCGCGCGCGCCGCTTCGATGGCACGTTCGGTCTGCGCCTTGTCCGCCTGCGCGTATTCGGCGATGACGTCGCTGGTGTCCGATGGATTGACGTCCCTGGAAGTGGCGGCGCCCGCGATCCATTCGCCGGCGATGTAATTCTGCAGTGGTGGTGCGCTCATGGGTCCTCCTGAGGGGGGCGATGTTAGTGTCCTGTTCCGCTGATTCGCTGCCGAAAACCCGACAAACCGGTACGCGTCCGGCAGACGCTTGCGCTTCATTGAGGCAGGCATCGAAACATCATGCCCGTTCCGAAACCCCTTTGAAATGCCTGAAAGCCAATACCGGTGGGCCTTCCAGACCGATCAACCCACCCAATTTATCCACACGACTTGCGGATGAGCCAGTCCAATTATGCGATACCGAACGAATATCAGGTAGCAACACCTCTTGCGGCGCTTTCCCCGCGCCGGATCGCATCGCGTACGCCGTGTCGGCGGAGTTCCTCCCCACAGCGGTGAAGGAGTTACTACTTCAAAAGCAACAGGTCAGACTTGTCACCCTCTCCGCATCTTGACCTTTCCTCCCTCTCCACTTGTGGAGAGGGCCGGGGTGAGGTCAGGGGGAGACAAGGGAACACTTGAAGCGCAGCAGGGCCGGGGTGAGGTGGTGGGCCTCTGGTATGAGAAAATGCCGGACTTTCCGATAGTTAATGAGATACCCATGCATTCCCTTGCCGCCCGTTCCGCAGTCCGGCAGCTTCGTTCCTCGAAGATCCGCGAAGTCGCCAATACCGGGATGGGTAAAAAAGATGTGATCGCGTTCTGGTTCGGCGAACCGGATGAGGTCACCCCGGATTTCATCCGCCAGGCCGGAATCGAAGCTCTGAAACGAGGGGAGACTTTCTATACCGAGAACCTCGGCATTCCGGAATTGCGCGACGCTATCGGCAATTACCTCTCTCGCCTGCATCGCCATGGCGAAACCGGGCACATCACCTCCGACAACATTGCGGTAACCAGTTCCGGAATGTCTGCGCTGATGCTGACCACCCAATCTCTGGTGGGGCCGGGTGACCGCGTCGTGGTCGTCACGCCGGTTTGGCCGAACTTGGTTGAAATTCCCAAGATCCTCGGTGCCGAAACCGTCACTTTCCCGCTCAACTTCACGCCCGAAGGCTGGACGCTCGACCTCGAGCGCCTGCTGGCGGCGCTCGAGCCAGGAACGCGTGCGGTTTACATCAACTCGCCGAACAATCCGACCGGCTGGACCATCGACCGTGAAGCCCAGCGCGCGATCCTCGAGCATTGCCGCACGCACGGAATCTGGATCCTCGGCGACGATGCCTACCAGCGGCTCTATTACGGCAACGGTGCAGCACCCTCTTTTCTCGACATCGCCGACACCCGCGACCGCGTCGTCAGCACCAACACGTTCTCGAAGTCGTGGCTGATGACTGGCTGGCGGCTGGGCTGGATCATGGCGCCGAGAGAACTCCTTGCCAACCTCGGTACACTGCTGGAATACAACACATCGTGCGCACCGTGCTTTGTTCAACGGGCCGGCATCGTCGCGATCGAACAGGGTGAACCGGTGGTCGCCGGCACGCTCACGCGCCTGCGAGGGGCGCGCGACTTCCTGGTGGCGCGGCTGCGCGAGATTCCCGGAATCGAGGCAACGCTGCCACCCGGCGCGATGTATGCCTTTTTCAAAGTGCGCGACGTTACCGACAGCCTGGCGTTTTGCAAGAAATTGGTTGCCGACGCGGGACTGGGCCTGGCACCGGGTATCGCCTTCGGTCCGGAGGGCGAAGGCTTCGTACGCTGGTGCTTCGCGGCAAGCGAGGAACGCCTTGCGCAAGGCGTCGAGCGTTTGAGGAAAATTGTCGTGCATCGTTGAAACAGGAAAGGAATGGCGTGACGGCAAAGACGCACACTTATCAAACCACGGTCCGCTGGACCGGCAATCGGGGCAGCGGCACATCCGCGTACCGGGCCTACGGCCGCGATCACGAGATCAGCGCAGCCGGGAAGCCGGTCGTGCCGGCTTCTTCGGACCCGGCGTTCAACGGCGACCCGGGCCGCTACAACCCTGAGGACCTGCTGGTCGCTTCGCTGTCCGGCTGCCACATGCTCTGGTACCTGCATCTTTGCGCGGTGAACAAGGTCGTGGTACTCGAATACGAGGACAATGCGGCGGGCACCATCGAGGAAACCGCGGACGGCGGCGGCCACTTTGTCGAAGTCACTTTGCATCCGACCATTACCATTACTGCGCAGTCGAGCCTCGATACGGCGCGGCGACTGCACCACGACGCCCACGAAAAATGCTTCATCGCCAACTCGGTGAATTTTCCGGTGCGCGTCCAGCCGGAGTTTCACGCCGCTACATAGGCGGCGCGATCGTTGCGGTTTTTCCGCTGGCCACATGTCCGATTTCCTACCCAAGCTGAAGCAGCTCGAGCACGCCGCGTCGATCGTGTACGAGACGATGGCGCCGACTCCGCAATACGCCTGGCCGCTGCTGAAAGCGCAACTCGGTACGGAAATCTGGGTCAAGCACGAGAACCACACTCCGACCGGCGCCTTCAAGCTGCGCGGCGGTCTCACCTACTTCCACGATCTCGCCAAACACAAGGACAGGCCCCTTGGGGTCATCAGCGCTACCCGCGGCAATCACGGGCAGTCGGTCGGCTACGCCGCCCGCCGGTACGGAATGTCCGCCACTGTCGTCGTGCCCCACGGCAACAGCGTCGACAAGAACGCGGCGATGCGGGCGCTCGGGGTCGGACTGGTCGAGCATGGCGCGGATTTCCAGGCGGCGCGCGAACGCGCGTTGTGGATTGCGCAACAGCGCGGTCTGCACATGGTGCCCTCTTTCCACCCGCTGCTGGTGCAGGGCGTGGCCTCGTACTCGCTGGAACTGCTGCGTGCGCTGCCGGATCTGGATGTGGCGTACGTGCCGATCGGATTGGGATCGGGGATCTGCGGGATGATTGCCGCACGCGAAGCCCTGAAGCTGAAAACGGAAATCGTCGGCGTAGTTTCCGAGCTTGCACCCGCGTACGCGCTTTCTTTCGAGCAGAAGCGAGCAGTCGAGCACCCGGTCAGCACCCGCATCGCCGACGGCATGGCCTGCCGCACTCCCGAACCGGAGGCTCTGGAGATTCTCTGGCACGGGATGGCACGCGTGGTGCGGGTGACCGACGATGAAGTCGAAGAGGCAATGCGGCTGATGTATTCGGCGACGCACAACGTCGCCGAAGGTGC
>JBOIFZ010000095.1:0-2352 GCA_050741735.1 Burkholderiales bacterium | reverse complement strand
GGTTCGACGCGGCTTCGGGGCCGGTCTTCATCCAGGTCTTCAATCCTCCGTTCAAGCTGATCTTAGTCGGCGCCGTCCACATCGCGCAGCCATTGGCGCACCTCGGCGCTCTCGCGGGCTACGAGATCCTGATCATCGATCCGCGTGGTGCGTATGTCGAAGGCGAGCGCTTCGCCGGGCTCAGGGTCGATGCCCGCTGGCCAGACCTCGCCCTGGCTGAGATCACGGCCGATCGGCGGACCGCGCTGGTAACCTTGACCCACGATCCGAAGCTCGATGACCCGGCGCTAGCCTGGGCGCTGCGCTCGCCCGCATCTTACATCGGCGCACTGGGCAGCCGGAAAACGCATGAGAGCCGGCTGGACCGCCTGGCACAACGCGGCTTCGCCGCAGCGGAATGCGCCCGCATTCATGGCCCGGTCGGACTCAGCATCGGTGCGGTGACGCCCGCCGAGATCGCCATCTCGATCATGGCGCAGATCACCCAGGCGCGGCGGACCGGGGCGTAGCGATGGAATTCGGAGCGGTCATACTCGCGGCGGGTCTATCATCGCGCATGGCGCCGGTGAACAAGCTGCTGAGGTCCTTGGGCGATCGCCTCGTCATCCGTCATGTAGCCCGAACGGCGCTGGATGCCGGTCTCGATCCGGTGATCGTGGTCGTCGGGCCCGATCGCGAAGCAGTCCGCGCGGCCCTGGAGGGATTACCCGTGCGGATCGTCGGCAACGACGGCTACGAGGAGGGCCTGGCGTCATCCATCCGTGCCGGTGTGGCGGTGATCGCGGCGTATGTCGACGCCGCCGTATTTCTGCTCGGTGATATGCCTCTGATCGCTCCTCGCCATTTGGGTCCACTGCTCGCCGCATTCGCCCCCGCGCAGAGTCGTAGCATCTGCATTCCCACGTATAGCACCAAGCGCGGGAATCCCGTACTGTGGAGCGCTCAGTACTTCCCGCGCCTGCTGGAGCTTCGCGGCGATCAGGGCGCGAGGGTGCTGTTCCGCGAGCTTGCCGACCAGATCTGCGAAGTGGAAATGCCGGACGACGCCGTCTTGGTGGATATCGACACGCAAGCGGACGTCGACGCGGTGCAAACTCGGTTCGCGGAAGCATAATCTACGGTAGGACCGACACCTGGAGGACATAATTATGGCTACACTAAAAATCAACGGTAAGGATCACACGGTCGACGCATCTCCGGATATGCCCTTGCTCTGGGTGCTGCGCGATGTGGTGGGTCTGACCGGCACTAAGTTCGGTTGCGGCATGGCGCTGTGCGGGGCCTGTACGGTGCACGTGGACGGTACGCCGACACGCTCGTGTGTGACGCCGGTATCGGCCGTCGCCGGAATGAAGATCACGACCATCGAAGCGATCGGCGAAACTCCGAGCGGCAACAAAGTGCAGAAAGCCTGGCTGGATCTGGAAGTGGTCCAGTGTGGCTACTGCCAATCGGGCCAGATCATGGCCGCGTCCGCGCTCCTGGCGAGCAATCCGAAACCCACCGATGCCGACATCGACGCGGCCATGGCCGGCAACCTCTGTCGCTGCGGCACCTATCCGCGCATCCGCGCCGCGATCAAACAGGCGGCGCAATCTAAATCCACTGCTATAACGGGAGCCTGACCATGAGTCTCGAACAACTGCTGTACGCTGCGAAAGGTGGTACTGAGTCCATGTCCAAAGGCGGTATCTCCCGACGGACTTTTCTGAAAGCGAGCGCGGTCGCCGGCGGCGGGCTGCTGCTGAGCTTCAGCCTGCCGGCGCTGATGCGTAATGCCGAGGCCGCCACGGCAAACACCTTCGCGCCCAACGCCTTTATCCGCATCGACCGTCAGGGGCGCGTGACGCTCGTCGTGCACCAGGTCGAGATGGGGCAGGGCACCTACACCTCCCTGCCGATGCTCCTCGCCGAAGAGCTGGAAGTGGATTTGGCCCAAGTCCACCTCGAACATGCGCCGCCCGACGATAAGCTCTATGCCAATCCGTTGATCGGGTTTCAGATGACCGGCGGCTCGACCTCGGTTCGTAGCGCTTGGGACCCGCTCCGCCGCGCCGGCGCTACCGCTCGTACCATGCTGGTGTCCGCCGCGTGCGCGACCTGGAACGTCGATTCGAATTCTTGCCGTGCCGAGAAGGGCGAGGTGATCCACGTGCCGACCGGCCGCAAGCTCAACTACGGGGCCCTGGTCGATAAGGCAGCAACCTTGCCGGTGCCGGACCAGGTCGTGCTCAAGGACCCGAAGGACTTTAAGCTCATCGGTACCCCCGCCAAGCGCCTCGACAGCCAGGACAAGGTCAACGGCAAGGCCGAGTTCAGCATCGATGTGAAGGTCCCCGGTATGAAAATCGC
>JBOIFZ010000094.1:0-3133 GCA_050741735.1 Burkholderiales bacterium | reverse complement strand
CCTCTCCTCCTTCGCGCAGCAGCAAAGCCGCGCCTCGGCCTTCATTCTCTCCATCGACGACGAAGAGTTCGGCGGCGGTTCCGAGGAGGAGACCACCAAGGCGCTGAAAACCTTGCGCGCCTTCGTCAAGGAACTGCGCTTCAGGAACGCCGACATTCCGATTTACCTGTACGGCGAAACGCGCACCTCGCGGCACATTCCCAACGACATCCTGCGCGAGCTGCACGGCTTCATCCACATGTTCGAGGACACGCCGGAGTTCGTCGCGCGCCACATCATCCGCGAGGCCCGCGCCTACCTGGACAGCCTGGCGCCGCCGTTTTTCCGGGCACTGGTGCATTACGCCCAGGACGGCTCGTATTCGTGGCACTGCCCGGGGCATTCCGGAGGCGTGGCATTCCTGAAGAGCCCGGTCGGGCAGATGTTCCACCAGTTCTTCGGCGAGAACATGTTGCGTGCAGACGTCTGCAACGCGGTGGATGAACTCGGGCAACTGCTCGACCATACCGGGCCGGTCGCCGACTCGGAGCGCAATGCCGCAAGGATTTTCAACGCCGATCACTGTTTCTTCGTCACCAACGGCACCTCGACCTCGAACAAGATAGTCTGGCACGCCAACGTCGCACCCGACGACATCGTGGTGGTAGACCGCAATTGTCACAAGTCCATCCTGCACGCGATCACCATGACCGGCGCAATTCCGGTGTTCCTGACGCCGACACGAAACCACCTCGGCATCATCGGACCGATCCCGCTCAACGAGTTCAGGCCGGAAACCATACAGAAGAAAATCGAGGCCAACCCGTTTGCGCGCGTGGCCAAGCGCAAGAAGCCGCGCATCCTCACCATCACCCAGAGTACCTACGACGGGGTGGTCTACAACGTCGAGATGCTCAAGGAGACGCTGAACTCGTCGATCGACACGCTGCACTTCGACGAGGCCTGGCTGCCGCATGCCGCGTTCCACAGCTTCTACAAGAATATGCACGCGATCGGCATGGATCGGCCGCGCCCCAAGGATCCGTTGATTTTTGCCACGCATTCGACCCACAAGCTGCTGGCCGGCATATCACAGGCCTCGCAGATCCTGGCGCAGGAGTCGCAGACCCGGAAACTCGATCGCCACGTGTTCAACGAGGCTTACCTGATGCACACCTCGACCAGCCCGCAGTACGCGATCATCGCCTCCTGCGACGTGGCGGCGGCGATGATGGAACCCCCGGGAGGCACGGCACTGGTGGAGGAATCCATCATCGAGGCGCTCGATTTCCGCCGCGCCATGCGCAAGGTGGACGAAGAGTTCGGCAAGGACTGGTGGTTCAAGGTATGGGGGCCAGACAAGGTCGCCTTGGAAGGCATCGGCTCGCGCGAGGAATGGGTGCTGAGGGCCAATGAAAAGTGGCACGGCTTCGGCGATCTTGCGCCCGGGTTCAACATGCTCGATCCGATCAAGGCAACGGTCATCACGCCGGGCCTGGATATGTCGGGCAAGTTCGCCAAGACCGGCATCCCGGCCTCAATCGTCACCAAATTCCTCGCCGAACACGGCGTGATCGTGGAGAAGACAGGCCTTTATTCGTTCTTCATCATGTTCACCATCGGCATTACCAAGGGCCGGTGGAACACGCTGGTGACGGCGCTTCAGCAGTTCAAGGACGACTACGACAAGAACCAGCCGATGTGGCGCATCCTGCCGGAGTTCTGCCAGAAGCATCCCCGCTACGAACGCATGGGACTGCGCGACCTGTGCGAACAGATCCACGGCATGTACAAGAGCAACGACGTGGCGCGCCTTACGACTGAAATGTATTTGTCGGATATGCAGCCGGCGATGAAACCCTCGGATGCATTCGCCGCGATGGCGCACCGTGACATAGACCGCGTCGACATCGACAACCTCGAGGGCCGGGTAACCAGTGTATTGCTGACGCCTTATCCGCCGGGCATTCCGCTGCTGATCCCGGGTGAGCGATTCAATTCCACGATCGTGCGTTATCTACAGTTCGCCCGGGATTTCAACCGCACGTTCGCCGGATTCGAGACCGATATCCATGGCCTGGTCGAGGAACCCGGCGACGGGGGCGTGCGCTTTTTCGTCGATTGCGTCCGCCAGGGCTGACACGCTTCCGCATCGCCAATAGGGCCCCTTTTCTTGTATGGCTGCTATTCGGATTACGCCCCGATGTGCGGTCGGGTGCGACAGCTCGATAAGGCATACCAGGAAATGTGGCGGCGGTACCAGGCTGTGCTGGTGCCCGAATCACTCAACGCCTTGGCGCAGGCCGTGGCACTAGGGAAGCTATTCATGCGCGGCGTTCCAGGGTTACGAAGCAATAGCGCAAGCCGCTCGCCGCATCTTCGCGGCTTTCCCGCGCGGTCTCGCGCCAGTGCCCCTTTTCGAACTCAGGGAAGCAGGCGTCGCCTTGGTACTCCCGGTCTATCTCCGTCGCAAGGATTCGATCCGCGATTTGGAGTGCGGATGCATAGGTTTCGCCGCCGCCGATGATGAAGACGTCGCTGTCGGCACTCGCCGCGGCAATTGCGGCGTCGAAGGAATCGACGACCTTTGCACCTGGCACGTCGTATCCAGCTTTGCGGCTGATGATGATGTGTTTGCGTCCAGGGAGCAGCCTGCCGATCGATTCCCAGGTCTTGCGGCCCATCACAATGTGGTGACCCATCGTGAGCGCCTTGAACCGTTTCAGATCTTCCGGCAGGCGCCAGGGAATCTTCCCGCCCGAGCCGATGACGCGATTCGCCGCGTAGGCGACGACGATCGAAATACGGGGATGCGCCGCTTTCGACCCTGTCACTCGTCACCCGTCACTTGTCACCAGTCGGTCTTAAACCGCCACCGGCGCTTTGATGGCGGGATGGGGTTCGTAGCCGACCAGATTGAAATCCTCGTACCTGAAATCGAAAAGGTTCCTGACTTCGGGGTTGAGGATCATGCGCGGCGACGCGCGCGGCTGCCGCGAAAGCTGCTCCCGGGTCTGTCCCAGATGATTCAGGTACAGGTGGGTGTCGCCGAAGGTGTGCACGAATTCACCGGGCTTCAGGTTGCAGACTTGCGCCACCATCAGGGTCAGCAGCGCGTAAGAGGCGATGTTGAAAGGCACGCCGAGGAACAGGT
>JBOIFZ010000093.1:0-2712 GCA_050741735.1 Burkholderiales bacterium | reverse complement strand
GACACGCTATTGGCCGGTTGCACGGTCGCATCCCCGCAAGCGGGGCCCCTGCTCCACGTTCCACCGGCCCCCGCCACTGTCAAGGACTCGCGCCTTGCCTGACGCCGATTTCGCGGGTTTTCCGATCAATGATGGATTGCTGTCAAACTGATCATGGGACTGGCTTCCACGGTTCGAGAATTATCCCGCGAATCAGCGGAACAGGACACTAGAAGCCGATGACCACTGCGGTCGCGTTCGCCTACCACAACGTAGGTGTCCGGTGTCTGCACGTGCTGCTGGCGCAAGACGTGCGGGTGCCGCTGGTGGTGACCCATTTCGACAGCCTGGGCGAAAACATCTGGTTCGAAAGCGTGGCGGCGATTGCACGCCGTTACGACATCGCCGTGGCCACTCCGGACGATCCCAATACCGGGGAATTCACCGACCGGATCAGCACACTGCGACCGGACTTCGTCTTCTCCTTCTACTACCGCCGTATGCTGAAGCCCGCGCTGCTGTCCGCAGGAGCGCGCGGGGCGCTGAACATGCACGGCTCGCTGCTGCCGAAGTACCGCGGTCGCGCGCCAATCAACTGGGCCGTGATCAATGGCGAACGTGAAACCGGCGCCACGTTGCATTACATGGTGGGAAATCCCGATGCCGGCGATATCGTGGATCAGCAGGCCGTCCCCATCCTCGCGGATGACACCGCGCTGGAGGTATTCGGAAAAGTCACGGTTGCCGCCGAAATCACGCTGAACCGCAGCCTGCCCCGCCTTATCGACGGAACCGCACCCCGCATCCGGCAGGATCTTTCCCTCGGTTCCTATTTTCCCGGCCGGAAACCGGAGGACGGACGCATCGACTGGAGCCGGCCTGCCGCGGTAATTCACAACCTCGTGAGGGGAGTGGCCCCGCCCTATCCCGGCGCTTTTACGTCGCTGGGCGGGAAACCAGCCCGGATACTCAGGACGCGGATCGAGCCGGCGCGTCGCGGTCCGCTTACGGGGCCATGCCTGTTCTTCGAGGATGGTCACTGTTACGCGCAGTGCGCAGACGGCGGCGTGCTGCGCATCATCGAACTGGAGCTGGACGGCCGGCTGTTGGCGGAGAGCCGGATCGAACCCGCGATGGGGGAACGTCCGCTCCCCCTAGGCATCACTGCAACGGAAAAATCATGAAAAAAGTTCTGATCCTCGGCGTCAACGGTTTCATCGGCCACCATTTGTCAAATCGGATCATCGAAGCGACGGACTGGGATGTGTTCGGCATGGACATGCAGACCGAACGCGTCGCGGAGCTGATGGATAACAAGCGTTTCCATTTCTTCGAGGGGGACATCACCATCAACAGGGAGTGGATCGAATACAACATCCGCAAGTGCGACGTGATCCTTCCGCTGGTGGCCATCGCCACGCCCGCCATTTACGTCAAGGAGCCGCTGCGAGTGTTCGAACTGGACTTCGAGGCAAACCTTCCGATAGTCCGTTCCTGCGTGAAGCATCGCAAGCGAATTGTTTTTCCCTCGACCTCGGAGGTGTACGGCATGTGCCCGGATGCGGAGTTCGATCCGGAGAACTCGGAATTGGTCTACGGCCCGATCAACAAGCCGCGCTGGATTTATGCCTGTGCCAAGCAGCTTATGGACCGTGTAATCGCCGCGTACGGCCAGCAGGAAGGGCTCGACTATACCCTGTTCCGCCCCTTCAACTGGATCGGCGCCGGACTGGACAACATCGATACCCCAAAGGAGGGCAGTTCCCGCGTCGTCACCCAGTTCCTCGGCCACATCGTGCGCGGCGAAACCATCAAGCTGGTTGACGGCGGCCACCAGAAGCGCACCTTCACCTATATCGACGACGGCATCGACGCGTTGATGAAAATCATCGATAACCGCGAAGGTGTCGCCTCCGGCAAGATTTACAATATTGGCAATCCGAAGAACAACTTCTCGATTCTGGAACTGGCGAAGTTAATGATGGAGCTCGCAGTCACCTACCCCGAATATCAGGCGGCGGCAAAGCGGGTGAAAACCGTCGAAACGACCTCCGGCGCGTATTACGGCGGCGGGTATCAGGATGTACAGAACCGTGTGCCGGCGATCGAGAACACCCGCAGGGAGCTTGACTGGCGGCCGAAAGTGGACATGCATACCGCATTGAGGCACATCTTCGACGCGTATCGCAACCGAGTCGGCGACGCCAGGAGTCTGATGGACTGAAAATTTCCCGCCATACAGGACACGATAAGTTGGCAGTACAGGAGGCAAACTGGCATTTCCATGAAACTGGCACTCAAGATAGACGTCGATACCTACCGCGGCACACGTATAGGCGTTCCAAGGTTGATGAAAATCCTCGCGGCGCACGGCGCCGGGGCCACTTTTCTCTTCAGCCTTGGCCCCGATCACACCGGCCGCGCGATCAAGCGAGTGTTCCGTCGAGGATTCTTTGGCAAAGTGCGCCGAACCTCGGTGCTCAGATACTACGGACTGAAGACGCTGCTCTACGGCACCCTTCTTCCCGCTCCGGATATCGGACGCAAATGCGCCGATACCATGCGCAGTGTCCGCGACGCCGGGTTCGAGGTTGGTATCCATACCTGGGACCACGTGCTCTGGCAGGACAAGGTCGCTGCAGCCGACGCGGAATGGACGCGCCGGCAGATGGAACTCGCCTGCGACCGTTTCGAGGAGATTTTCGGGGAGCCGGCCCGGGTACACGGCGCCGC
>JBOIFZ010000092.1:0-1665 GCA_050741735.1 Burkholderiales bacterium | reverse complement strand
AGCACCGAGCGCACACCGGTTTTCTCGGTGAGAGCGGTGGCGTAGAAACCGCCGAGCGAACTGCCGACGAGCGTGACCTCCTCCGTCGGCACACGCGCAACTTCGCGCTCCAGCAGCGCCATCGCCTTCTTAGGCCAGTGCGGCAACGCCGGGCAGACGAACTCCGCGCCGCGACCGAGCGCGGCAAGGCCATCGCGCAGCTGATTGGACTTGTGAGATGCCGGGGAGCTGTTGAATCCGTGGATATAGACGATCATGACGTTGGCGCCAGCGGACCCCCGGTATTGTGCCCGAGGGCGACATCACGCACAAAAACGCTCGTCACAGGGGGACGTCGGGGCCCGCAATAGCAAGCTAGCGCTTGAGCGCTTCCAGAAGCATGGTGTGTATGCCGCCGAAGTCGCCGTTGCTCATCACCAGCACGTGGTCGCCCGGCCGGCTGGCTGCGGAAATCGCTGCCGTCAGCTTTCCCAGGTCGTCGAAGCAGACAGATTTCGCACCGAGCGGCGCGAGTACCGGCCCTGCATCCCAGCCCAGCCCGTTGGTATAGCAGAACACCAGATCCGCCCCGGCAAGGCTTCCCGCCAGCGCGTCCTTCATCACGCCCATCTTCATGGTGTTCGAGCGCGGTTCCAGGACGGCAACGATGCGCGCACCGTTGACCTTGCTACGCAAACCTGCGATGGTGGTCTCGATCGCGGTGGGATGGTGGGCGAAGTCGTCGTATATGGTGATGTCGTTGACCGTGCCGCGAACCTCCAGGCGGCGTTTGACGTTCCTGAACTCCGCCAGCGCCTCGATGCCTTTGGTGACCGGCACGCCCGCGTGACGGGCGGCGGCAAGCGCTGCCAGCGCGTTGTGGCGGTTGTGCTCGCCCAGCAGACCCCAGTTCACGGTGCCGCGCGGACCGCCCTCGAAGAACACGTCGAAGGCATGCTCGTCGCGCGTCCTGGAGATCCAGCCCTCATCCACGCCCAGCAGTTCCACCTTGCTCCAGACGCCGCGGGCCAGGACTCGCTTCATGCTCTGCTCGAGGCCGTTGGCGATGATCAGGCCGTTGCCGGGTATGGTGCGCACCAGATGGTGGAACTGGGTTTCGATCGCCGCCACGTCGGGAAAGATATCGGCGTGATCGAACTCGAGGTTGTTCAGGATCGCGGTGCGCGGCATGTAGTGGATGAACTTGGAGCGTTTGTCGAAGAACGCGGTATCGTATTCGTCCGCCTCGATGACAAAGAATGCCGAATCGGTGGCACGCGCGGAAACCTCGAAATTGATCGGCACGCCGCCGATCAGGAATCCCGGATCGAGCCCGGCGTGCTCCAGGATCCACGCCAGCATCGACGTGGTGGCGGTCTTGCCGTGTGTGCCGGCGGCCGCCAGTACCCACTTTCCCCGCAAAACGTTCTCGTACAACCACTGCGGCCCGGAAATGAAGGCAAGTCCGCGGTCGAGGATTTCCTCCATCAGCGAATTGCCGCGCGAGACCACGTTGCCGATCACGAACAGGTCCGGCTTGAGTTCGATCTGCGACGGATCGAAGCCCTCGATCAGATCGATGCCCTGCGCCTGCAACTGCGTGCTCATCGGCGGATAGACGTTGGCGTCGCAGCCGGTCACCTTGTGCCCCGCCTGCCTGGCGATCACCGCGATCCCGCCCATGAA
>JBOIFZ010000091.1:0-7867 GCA_050741735.1 Burkholderiales bacterium | reverse complement strand
CCCTTCTGCTCTGCTTCAAGTGTTCCCTTGTCCCGGAGGGAGAAGGGTGCACACTGCCCTCTCAGGCATGTATATGGACCCTCTCCCTCCGGGACAGGGCAGGGTGAGGGAGGACTCAGCCCCGGGAGAGGGTCGCGCAGAGCGCGGCGAGGACTTCGATCTGCCTGCCTTAACTGCAACGCAGCATTGCCCGGTTGGCAGGCAAAAAAAGAGGGGCGTTTCGCCCCTCGGGTGTCCGGTTTTCCATTCATGCTGGGTCTTATTTCCTGCCGTTGACGGCTGCCTTAAGTTTTGCGCCCGCCGCAAACTTCGCCGTCTTGGCTGCTGGAATCTTGATCGCCGCACCCGTTTGAGGATTGCGGCCCGTGCGTGCAGCACGCTTGCCCTGGGAGAAGGTTCCGAAGCCAACCAGGGTCACGCTTTCGCCTTTCTTCAGAGATACGGTTGCGGCGTCTATGAATGCATCGATCATGGTGTCTGCCATGGCTTTGCTGGCGCCTGTTTTTTTTGCTATGGATTCGACGAGTTCTGCTTTGTTCATTTATCCCCCTGTCATCTAAACGTAGAGCGACCGGAAGCTTAGGATTTGGTCGCTATCCAGTCAACGCACACGCGCATTGAGCGAGACTTTCGCGGCGATGCACCACGAGTGTTGATGCAACCGCACGGGCATTGTTCTTGTCTCCCTCCATGCCTCCTCACACCCTGCTCCATTATCCACGACTCACGGCGCGCAACATAGCGCCACCTTTCATTGCGTCCGCGACGCGCGATACGTCTCCAGTTCCGTAATGAACCGTTCGCGCGCCGCAGCCGGCAGTACTTTCAAGGTCTTCGCGTCACACGACCTGCCAGGCGATCGAAGCGCCGCTTCGCAACGGCACCAGCGTGTCGACCCCGTAACGCAATTCCGCCGGCACGACCCAGGATTTCTTCTTCAGTGTGATGTGCTCGCGATTGCGCGGCAGGCCGTAGAAGTCTGCGCCGAAGCAAGCGGCAAAACCCTCCAATTTGTCAAGCGCTCCCGCCGTATCGAAGGCCTCCGCGTACAACTCGATGCCGCCGTGAGCGGTGTAAATTCCGGCGCAGCCGCAATCAGTTTCCTTTGTGTGACGCGCATGTGGCGCGCTGTCGGTACCAAGAAAAAACTTGGGATTGCCTGAAGTTGCCGCTTTCACCAACGCCTGGCGGTGCTCTTCGCGCTTGAGCACCGGCAGACAGTAGTGATGCGGGCGGATCCCGCCGCGAAATAGGTCGTTGCGGTTGAGCAGAAGATGATGCGCCGTGACGGTCGCCGCCACGGTATCCGGCGCACTGAGCACGAATGTCACCGCGTTGGCGGTGGTGATGTGCTCCACGACGACCTTCAGCCGCGGGAAACGCTGCACCAGCGCGGTCAGAGTGCGATCGATGAAGACCTTCTCCCGGTCGAACACGTCCACATTTGCATCGGTCGTTTCGCCGTGTATCAGCAACGGCATCCCGACTTCGGCCATGATCTCGAAGGTGTTGAAGCACTTCCGGATGTCGGTCACGCCTGCATCCGAATTGGTAGTTGCGCCAGCCGGGTAGTACTTCACCGCGTGCACGAACCCGCCCGACTTCGCAGCGCGGATCTCCTGCGGCCCGGTGTTGTCGGTGAGATACAGCGTCATCAATGGTAAGAAATTGCTGCCTGCAGGCAAAGCGGCGAGGATGCGGTCGCGATAAGCGCCAGCGGCGGCGGTCGTCGTTACCGCGGGTTTGAGGTTAGGCATGACGATGGCGCGGGCGAAGCGCTGCGCCGTGTCTGGCAGCACCGCCTTCATCGCGTCGCCATCGCGCAGATGCAGGTGCCAGTCGTCGGGTTTGGTGATGGTAATCTGCATCAAGTCAGTGGCTGGTGGTCGGGAAGAATCCCTGTTTTATTCTTTCTTGAGTTCAAGCGCGCGCCGGTAGAGCACGTTCTTCCTCGCGCCGGTGATTCCGGCGGCGAGCTTCACCGCCAGCTTCAGCGGCAGCTCGTCGAGCAGAAGTTCCAACACGCGCGGCGAATCGTCCTCCGGTTGCACGGCGCCGTCGGCGCGACCTTCCACCAGGAGCACGAACTCGCCGCGGCGGTGGTCCTCGTCCTGTTGCAGCCAGGCACCGGCCTCGGCAAGCCTGCAGACGTGCACCTGTTCGAAGAGCTTGGTTAGCTCGCGTGCGATGCCGATCAGACGCTCACCGCCGAACACGGCCACCATGCTCCTCACCGATTCCACGATCCGGTGCGGCGCCTCGTAGAACACCAGCAGCCCGGTTTGGCGGCTGAGCCCCGCCAGCGCAATTTCGCGATCGCCTTTTCTGGCCGGCAAAAAACCATGGAAGCAGAACGTCGCGGCCCGCATGCCCGATGCCGCGATCGCGGTGATGGCCGCGTTCGGGCCGGGGATCGGCACCACGCGAAAACCTGCTTCGCGCACTTGCGCCACTGCCATCGTTCCCGGATCGCTGATTCCGGGCGTGCCGGCATCGGATACCAACGCCACCGATTTTCCTTTCGAGAGCAGCGCGATCAGGCGCCTGGCCGCATCGTGCTCGTTATGTTCGTGCAGTGCAAACAGCTTCGCATGAATGTCGTAATGGCTGAGCAATTTCCGCGTAACTCGCGTGTCTTCGGCAGCAACGCAGTCGACGGACTTCAACAACTCGAGTGCGCGCAGCGTGATATCGCGCAGATTCCCGATCGGTGTGGCCACCACATATAATGCGGGCTCCGCCAGTTTGGTGTCGTCACTATGCAACTTCGCCCCGCCTTTTCGCTGTTGGTAGCGGCGTTACTATACTGGGCGCCCATCGCCTTATCCACCCGCCCGGCCGCCGCACAGGAAACCGGGAACGCCGGCGCCCCGCCCACGCAGGCGCACATCGCGGTAATACTGCCGCTACAGTCCGCCTCTTTCGGCAAGCACGCCGACTCGGTGCGTCTTGGCATTCTCGCCGCTGCCGAGCTGACGCAGGAAAACGGACCGGGCGTGACCGTGTACGCCACCACGGAGGACACCAACCAGATACTCATCGCATACCAGCGCGCAGTGTCGCGCGGCGCGCGCGCGGTGATCGGGCCGCTTACCCGCAACGGCGTCACCGCGCTCGCTCTGAGCGGCTTGGTCAGCGTGCCCACGCTCGCACTCAATGTTCCGGACGGCGACATTCTGATGCCTCGCGACCTGTACGCGTTCGGCCTGCAGATCGAGTCGGAGGCGCGCCAGGTTGCGCGATTCGCTTTCAGCCAGGGCGGGCGCAGAGCCTTCGTCGTTGCTGGCGAGACTACCCTGGACAGTCGAATTGCGCAGGCCTTTCTCGGTGAATGGAGCAGGCTAAAGGGAGAAGTCCCGGGCAAGCTCAGCTACACGACGGAACCGTACGCGCTCGCCAAGCTACGCGAGCAACTCCCGGCATCCAAGGCGGATGTAGTATTCCTGACAATGGGAGCAACGCGCGTACGCTTCATTCGCCCATTTTTAGGAGGCAGCTTGCCGATCTATGCCACCTCGCTGGTGTTCGTGTCCAACGCCGACACCCTTGGCAACTTCGATCTGGAGGGTGTGCGCTTCCTCGACATGCCGTGGCTGCTGCAACCGGACCATCCTGCAGTGATGAGTTATCCGAAGCCTGACGTTCAGAACTCGGCGCTCGATCAGGAACGGTTCTACGCGCTCGGAATAGACGCATTCCGGATCGTGCAGGAATTGTTGCGCCCATACCAGCCGATGGTTTCGCTTGACGGCGTGACCGGAACGATAACACCCACCGACACCCAACAATTTACCCGCTTACTGATGCCGGCACATTTTTCCCAGGGCAGCGCCAAACCACTCGAAGCGCCCCCGATGCGATGAGCAATCGCGGGACCTGGGCCGAAGATGCCGCTGCAGCTTTCCTGGTAAAGCGCGGTCTCAAGCTTCTGGAGCGCAACTACCGCTGCCGTTTTGGCGAAATCGATCTGGTGCTGCGCGATGCCTCGACACTGGTTTTCGTTGAAGTGCGATACCGCAGGAGCCACTCCTTCGGCGGGGCCGGCGAGAGCATTACCACGAGCAAGCGCAAAAAACTGCTGCGGGCGGCCCGACACTACATGGCGGCACACAGCGAGTTCCCGGCCTGCCGTTTCGATGCAGTGTTGCTGAACGGCGACACCCCCGAGGTCGACTGGGTCGTGAACGCATTCGGCGAATGAGCATCATATGCACCGGATTCGTACTCTCTTTGTGCAATAATTCGCCTGTAATGGGAATGCAGCCTATATTTCAGGATGGACCTCAAGAACCGGATCAACAAACACTTCACCGACAGCGCCCACTTGAAACTGCAGGCGATGGATTTGCTTGCCGATCCGCTCGCGCGCGCCTCCGAGCGCATGGCGCAGTGCCTGATGAACGAAGGCAAGATCCTGTCCTGCGGCAACGGCGGCTCCGCCGCCGATGCCCAGCACTTCGCGGCCGAGTTGCTGAACCGCTTCGAGATGGAGCGCCCGCCTCTGGCGGCGATAGCGCTTTCCACCGACACTTCCACGCTCACCTCGATCGCCAACGACTACAGCTACAACGACGTGTTCTCGAAGCAGGTGCGCGCGCTCGGCCAATCCAGGGACCTGTTGCTGGCGATTTCCACCAGCGGCAATTCGCCCAATGTCATAGAGGCGATACATGCCGCGCACGACCGGCAGATGGGCGTGATCGCACTGACCGGCAAGAACGGCGGCAAGATGGCCGGAGTGCTCGGCCTGAACGATGTCCATATCTGCGTGCCGGCGGACAGAACGGCGCGCATCCAGGAAGTCCACCTGTTGTGCCTGCACTGCATGTGCGACGCCATCGATTGTTTGTTGTTAGGAGTGGAGTGAATGAAACTACCTATCCGATTGATCGCAGTGATCCTTGCCCTTTTTCCCTTTCTGCAGTCTTGCGCGCCACTGGTGATCGGCGCCGGCGTGGGCGCCGGCGTCATGTTGGCCGATGACCGCCGTACCAGCGCCACGATTCTCGAGGACCAGACCATCGAAGTTAAGATCAAGAACCGCATCAACGAAAAGTACGACGATCAGCTTCACGTAAACATCACCAGCTTCAACCGCTTCGTGCTGCTCACCGGCGAAGCTCCCACCGAGGAAATCAAGCAGGATCTGACCATCGTTGCACTGGAAGTGCAGAACGTTCGCAACGTGCAGAACGAAGTGATCGTGGCCGGCAACAGCTCGTTCACTTCCCGCAGCAGCGATGGACTGCTCACCAGCAACATCAAGGGGCGGCTGACGCAGAACAAGGACGTCAGCTCGAACCATGTGAAAGTCGTGACCGAGAACAGCACCGCGTTTCTCATGGGGCTCGTGACCCGGGCCGAAGCCGAGTCCGCGGCACAGACCGCCGCCACCACCAGCGGCGTGCAGAGAGTGGTCAAGGTTTTCGAGTACATCGACTGAGATTCCGGGAAACCAGGAATGAATAAAGCCCCGCAAGGGGCTTTTTTCATTTTGGCCACGGCCTGACGCCCGGGGCGAGCACAGCCCCTTCACCCGCCTGTATCATGGCGCCACCGGGAACTGGCGCCATGACCCCCCACCCCTCCTTCGAAGAAAAAATTTGCCCGCCCGGCGAACTGCCGGCGCGGGTGAGCGCGCTGCCACGCCCACTGGTATTCACCAATGGCGTGTTCGACGTGCTGCACCGCGGGCACGCCTCTTACCTTGCCGAATCGCGCGCGCTCGGCTCCAGCCTGGTAGTGGCGCTCAACTCGGACGCATCGGTGAGGCAGCTGGGCAAGGGGCCCGACCGGCCAATCAATACGCTGGAAGACCGCCTGGCGCTGGTAGCCGCGCTGGAAAGCGTGAGCCTCGCCACCTGGTTCGAGGCGGACACCCCGCTCGAGCTCATACTCGGTTGCCGTCCCGATGTCCTGGTCAAGGGCGGCGACTGGACAGTTGATAAAATCGTGGGCGGCAAGGAAGTGGCGGGCTGGGGCGGCAAGGTCGTTTCCATTCCGTTGCGGTTCAAACGTTCGACCACATCGCTGCTCTCCCGCATCCGCAAACCCTGACTCATCATCTTTTCTGAAGGAAGCTTCCATGCCTGCCAGACCGCGTTTCGTGCGTGATACGTGGGGACTGATCAAGCCGTACTGGTCCTCCGAGGAGCGCTACTCCGCCTGGTTATTGCTCGCCGCCGTGATCGGCCTGACGCTCGCCATGGTCTACATGAACGTCCAGTTCAACTCCTGGTACAACGAGTTCTACAACGCGCTGCAGGAGAAAAACAAGGAAGAGTTCTTCCGCTTGATGATCCGTTTTGGGATCCTCGCGGCTATCTACATCACGATGGCGGTGTATGCCTTCTACCTGAACCAGATGCTGCAGATCCGCTGGCGGCGCTGGATGACCGACGTTTACCTCAAGCGCTGGCTCGCCGAGCGCACCTACTACCGCATGCAACTCACCGGCGCGCCCGCGGACAACCCGGACCAACGGATTGCGGAGGATTTCAAGTTGTTCGTGGACGAGACCCTGAGCCTTTCGCTCGGCTTTCTCAACGCCGTGGTCACGCTGGGCTCCTTCATCGGCATCCTGTGGTTGCTGTCCGGACCGTTCGCGATTCCCTACAACGGCGGCGAGATCGTCATCCCCGGTTACATGGTATGGGCCGCGCTGGTCTATGCGATCGGCGGCACCTGGATGACCCACAAGATCGGCAGGGCGCTGATCGGGCTCAACTTCAACCAGCAGCGCTTCGAGGCCGATTTCCGCTTCGGCCTGGTGCGCTTCCGGGAAAATACCGAAGGCGTGGCGCTGTACGGCGGCGAACAGGACGAACTGCGCAATTTCCGCTCGCGCTTCGCCAACGTGGTGGATAACTGGTGGCGCATCATGAAACGCCAGAAAGTCCTGAACTCCTTCGTGATCGGCTACAACCAGCTGGCAGTGATCTTCCCGTTCGTCGTTGCCGGCAACCGTTACTTCGCCGGCACCATCCAGCTGGGCGGACTGATGCAGATTTCGAACGCCTTCGGCCAGGTTCAGGGCGCGCTTTCCTGGTTCATCGGCGCATACAACAGCTTCGCCTCCTGGAAAGCCACCGCAGACCGTCTGCTCGGCTTCCACTATGCAATCGAGAAGGCGCGCGAAGACATGCAGCAGCAGTCCGGGGTGCGACAGGCGCATGATGGCAGCGAAGAACTTGTCATCGACAACGTTGCGCTCAGCCTGCCCAACGGCCAGCCGCTGATTTCCGCATCGAGCGCGACCATCAAGTCGGGCGAAAGCCTGCTGATCTGCGGGCCGTCCGGGTCCGGCAAGAGCACGCTGTTCCGGGCCATCGCCGGAATCTGGCCGTTCGGAGACGGGCGAATGCGCATGCCGGCGAGTTTCCGCGTGCTATTCCTGCCGCAGCGGCCCTACCTCCCGCTCGGCACGATTCGCGACGTCGTGACCTATCCCGCGTCCCTTGTCGAGTTCTCCGACGAGCAGATCAAGGACGTGCTGAACGCGGTCGGATTGCCGCAACTCGTGGACCGGCTCGACGACCACCAGAACTGGTCATTGCAGCTCTCACCCGGCGAACAGCAACGCATCGCCTTTGCGCGGACGCTGCTGCAGAAACCGGCGTGGCTGTTCCTCGATGAGGCGACTTCGGCGCTGGACGGAGCTGCGGAGGAAAAACTCTACAGGCTCCTGAAAGAAAGGCTGGCCGGCACCACCATCATCAGTATCGGTCACCGGCCGGCACTTCTCGGATTCCACTCGCGACGGCTGGAACTGAGGGAAGACGGCAACGGCACCCGCGCGCTGGTCGCCATCTAGAACCAAGACCAATTCAAGAGCGTTGACGCAAAGACCGCAAAGGAGAAAGGCGCC
>JBOIFZ010000090.1:0-1968 GCA_050741735.1 Burkholderiales bacterium | reverse complement strand
TAAGCCAGCTCGGGATGCTCGCGGGCACCATCGTGTACGTGAATGCCGGCACCCAGATCGCGCAGATCGAATCGGCGGCCGGAATTCTTTCGCCGGCGCTGATCGCCTCGTTCACGCTGCTCGGCATATTCCCGCTGATTGCGAAGAAAACCGTTGCCATGATCAAGGCGCGCAAGGTGTACTCGCGCTTTGCGCGTCCGCGCAAGTTCGATCGCAACGTTATCGTCATCGGCGCCGGCTCCGCCGGGCTGGTTTCCGCTTACATCGCCGCCGCGGTAAAGGCAAAAGTGACATTGATTGAGAAGCACCGCATGGGCGGCGAGTGCCTCAATACCGGCTGCGTGCCCTCCAAGGCGCTGATCCGATCCGCGAAGTTGCTGTCGCATATCAGGCGCGCGCGGGAATTCGGGGTGCAGGAGGCCATGGTGGAATTCCAGTTCGCCGACGCAATGGAGCGCGTGCAGCGGGTTATCAAAACCGTCGAGCCGCACGATTCCGTCGAGCGCTACACCAGCCTGGGTGTGGAGTGCATCAATGGAGAGGCAAAAATAGTCTCGCCGTGGGAAGTGCAGGTTAACGGCAAGATACTCACCACACGCTCGATCGTGATCGCCGCCGGTGCCCGCCCCTTCGTGCCGCCGATTCCCGGGGTCGAAAAGGTCGGTTATCTCACCTCGGATACGGTCTGGGGCCTGCGCAAACTCCCCGCGCGGCTGGTGGTGCTCGGAGGCGGCCCGATCGGATGCGAGCTGGCGCAATGTTTCGCCCGCCTGGGCTCGCACGTCACCCAAGTCGAAATGCTGCCGCGGATCTTGATCCGCGAAGACCCCGAGATCTCCGAAATGGTGCTGGCCCGCTTCCGCGACGAAGGCGTCGACGTGCGGCTCGAGCACAAGGCCAAACAGTTCCTGGTCGAGAACGGCGAGAAGGCGCTGATCTGCGAGCACAAAGGCCGGGGCGTGCGCATCCCGTTCGACGAAGTGCTGGTGGCGGTGGGGCGAATCGCCAATACCACAGGTTACGGACTGGAGGAACTGGGCATCCCCGTGACCCGAAGCCGCACGGTGGAGACCAACGAATTCCTGCAGACGCTCTACCCGAACATCTATGCCTGCGGCGACGTCGCCGGACCTTTCCAGTTCACCCATACCGCGGCCCACCAGGCCTGGTACGCGGCGGTCAACGCGCTGTTCGGCGGCGTAAGGAAGTTCCGCGCCGATTATTCGGTGATCCCGTGGGCCACGTTCACCGAACCGGAAGTGGCGCGGGTGGGGTTGAACGAACTCGAGGCAAAGGAAAAAGGCATTCCCTACGAAGTGACCAGGTATGGAATCGACGATCTGGACCGCGCGATCGTGGACAGCGAGGCCCATGGCCTCGTCAAGGTCTTGACCGTACCCGGCAAGGACAGGGTCCTCGGCGTGACCATCGCCGGCGAGCACGCCGGCGACCTGATCGCCGAGTACATCCTGGCCATGCGCCATGGCATCGGGCTGAACAAGATCCTCGGCACCATCCACATCTATCCGACGCTGTCCGAGGCCAACAAGTACGCCGCAGGAAACTGGAAGCGCGAGCATGCGCCGCAGAATGTTCTGAAGTGGGTGGAGCGCTATCACAAGTGGATGCGCGATTAGGTAAAAACAGAATCGGAACCACCAAGGCACCAAGACACCAAGGAAATCATGATGAGATTCGAAATCTCGATGGCAAACCAGACAGTCGGGTCAGATCGAGACTTTCGTCTGTTTCGATTTTGTCTTTCTTGGTGCCTTGGTGTCTTGGTGGTTTTCCATTTCCTCTTTTCACCAACAGTCGAAGCGGCATTCGAACATTCGCACGCGCAGTGGGACGCGCTGACGAAAAAACACGTGATCTGGCTTCCCGGCGGACACGCATCGCAGGTCGATTACAGCGGGTTCAAGGTCGATCGCCAGGAGCTGAAAAGCTATCTCGACGGGCTTTCAG
>JBOIFZ010000089.1:0-3606 GCA_050741735.1 Burkholderiales bacterium | reverse complement strand
GCCTGGCCGGTCATGAAAATCGATTCGTCGGAGGCGAGGAACACCGACAGTTCGGCAAGTTCCTCGGCCTTTGCCAACCTGCCCATCGGCTGGCGCGCGATGAAGTCCTTGCGCGCCTGCACCGGATCATCGAAGGCGTTGATGCGCTCCCCCAGCGATGGCGTATCCACCGTGCCCGGACACAGCGCATTGCAGCGGATACCCTGCTTCACGTAATCGATCGCTACCGACTTGGTGAGTCCGATCACCGCTGCCTTCGATGCGCCGTAGACAAACCGGTTCGGGATGCCCTTGATGCTGCCGGCCACGGAGGCGACGTTGATGATCGAGCCGCCGCCGGCTTCCAGCATCCTGGGCAGGAAAGCGCGGATGACGACAAAGTGGCTGCGCACGTTCAGGTTGAAGGAGAAGTCCCAGTCCTTGTCCGAACATTGCAATATGTTGCCGTGGTGAACAAAGCCGGCGCAGTTGAAAATGACGTTCGGCGCGCCGATTTCCTTTGCGAGTATTTCGATTTCGGCGTCGTCGAGCACGTCGAGTTTGCGCACCTCGATGCCGGGCTTGCCTTTGAGTTCCGCGAGTTTTGTCCCGTTGACGTCGGTGGCCCAGACTTTTGCGCCTTCGCGCGCGAAGGCGAGCGCGGTCGCGCGTCCGATGCCCTGTGCACCGGCGGTGACGAAAGCCACCTTGCCGCTGAGCCTTCCAGCCACTGAATCTCCCTCTTTGATTTCTTCAGAACGATCGAGAGGCGTAAGTATGCCACAGGCGGCCCGGCCGCCTGATCTGCGCTTGCTGCTGCGCTGCGGTTTACTTTAGACTGCGACGGACAAAACTATTACAAAGGGAGAGGGGATGGACCGCAGCATCGCCCTTCCGGTCGGCGCGATCCGCGCGCCGCGACCATCAGATCAGCGCAGCTCCAGGTTCGCGTAAATGGCCTCGGTAGAGCTCAAGCAGGTTCGCAAATCCTTCGGCAGTACTCGGGTCGTACATGGCGTGAACATTTCCATCGCCGACGGCGAGTTTGTGGTGCTGGTCGGCCCGAGCGGCTGCGGCAAGTCCACGCTGTTGCGCATGATCGCTGGCCTCGAGGAGATATCCGAAGGCGAGATCATGATCGGCGATCGCGTCGTCAATAATGTGCCGCCCAAGCAGCGCGACATCGCCATGGTTTTTCAGAACTACGCGCTGTATCCGCACATGAAGGTATTCGACAACATGGCCTTCTCGATGAAGCTGGCCGGCAGAAGCAACGAGGAGATGCGTCAGCGCGTGGACAAAGCGGCGCAGATCCTCGGACTCACGGACTACCTCGACCGTTACCCGCGCCAGCTCTCGGGCGGCCAGCGCCAGCGCGTAGCCATGGGCCGCGCCATCGTGCGCGACCCGCAGGTGTTTCTGTTCGACGAACCGCTGTCGAACCTGGATGCCAAGTTGCGGGTGCAGATGCGCACCGAGATCAAGGAACTGCACCAGCGCCTGAAGACCACCTCGATTTACGTCACGCATGATCAGATCGAAGCAATGACCATGGCCGATACCATCGTGGTGATGAACGGCGGCCGGGTCGAACAGATCGGCACGCCCTTGGATCTGTACGATGAGCCGGCCAACCTGTTCGTGGCCGGGTTCATCGGTTCGCCGGCAATGAATTTTCTGCCCGGCTGGATCGTGGCCGGCCCATCAGGCCGCGGCGTACAGATTGCCAAGGGTTGCGTAATTCCTGTACCGGGCAACGGCGGGCCCCGCGACCGCGAGGTCATTCTCGGCGTGCGGCCCGAGCATTTCAGCATCGGCGAATCCTGTGTACAGGCTCAGGTGATCGTGGTCGAACCGACCGGTGCCGATACACAGGTGTTCTGCAAGCTGGCAGGCCACGACGTGTCCGCGATTTCTCGCGAACGCCATACTTTCCGTCCGGGCGATACCATCAGCCTCAAGCCCTTCGAAGGCAAGACCTATCTTTTCGATCCGGCTTCCGCGGCGCGCATCGCCTGATCCTGACCCGGAGGTGCATCATGACTCGATTTACACGGCGTCGATTTCTCCAGGCTTCCGCTCTAACGGGAGCCGCACTCGGCGCGCCGATGCTGGCGCGCGAGTCTTACGCGCAGGAGCTTTCCTTCAAACCCGAGGCGGGCGCGAAACTCCGGGTGTTGCGCTGGAAGCGCTTCGTCCAGGGCGACGAAGACCAGTGGATGGCTAACACCAGGGCATTCACCGCGAAGACCGGCGTCGAGGTCACGGTGGACAACGAAAATTGGGAGGACTTGCGTCCCAAGGCCGCGGTCGCCGCGAACGTGGGCAGCGGACCCGACATCATTCTGTCCACCAACGACGACCCTCACCAGTATCCGGACAAGCTGCTCGATATCGGCGACCTTTGCGAATACCTCGGCGGGAAGTACGGGCCGTGGTACGCGGGCGCGCTGGCGTATGGCAAGAGCGGCGGGCGCTGGATCGCGCTGCCGCTGGGCTCCGGCGGCAACTGCATGAACTACCGCATCAGTCACATGAATGCCGCCGGCTTCAAGGAATTCCCCAAAGATACTGACGGGTTCCTGAAGCTGTGCAAGGGGTTGAAGAAGAACGGCACACCGCCCGGATTCGCGCTCGGCAACGCCACCGGGGACGCCAACGGCTGGTGCCACTGGCTGATCTGGGCATTCGGCGCAAAGATGGTGGATGAGCAGAACCGGCTGACGATCAATTCGAAGGAAACCGCCGCCGCGCTGGAGTACGCCCGGGAACTGTATTCGACCTTCGTATCCGGCACGCTGTCCTGGCTCGATCCGAACAACAACAAGGCCTTCCTCGCCGGGGATATCAGCCTCACCGGCAATGGCATCTCGATCTATTACGCGGCGAAGACATCCAAGGACACGAAGCTGCAGGAGATCGCCAGGGACATGAACCATGCCGTGTTCCCGGTCGGGCCGGTCGGCCACCCGACAATGAGCTCGCTGTTTTTCACCTGCGTGATCTTCAAGTACACGAAGTATCCGAACGCGGCCAAGGAGTACTTGCGCTTCATGATGGAGAAGGAGCAGTACGAAGAGTGGCAGAAGGCATCGATCGGCTTTGTCACCCAGCCGATGACCTTCTACGAGCGTAACCCGGTGTGGACCGTGGACCCGAAGCACACGCCGTTCAAGTATTCCTGCAAAAACATGCTGCCAAATGGCTACGCCGGTACGCTCGGTGCCGCGTCGGCGGGTTGCATCGCCGATTTCATCGTGGTCAATATGGTCGCCGAGGCCGCCTCCGGTGCCGAAACCGTCAAGGATGCGATGTCCAGGGCGGAGAAGCGGGCGAAGAGGTATTACCAGTGAACCGGTGAGGAGTGAGGAGTGAGGAGTGAGGGGTGAGGGGAGAGGGGCAAAATCCGAGAGAACCGCGCGCATGAACAACGCGCTGTCGCGATTTTTCGACAACCGCAATGTTCTTGGGCTGTTGTTCATGCTGCCCGCGGCTGCCCTGCTGCTGGTATTTCTGACCTATCCGCTGGGACTGGGCGTGTGGCTCGGTTTCACCGACACCAAGGTCGGGCGCGCCGGCGGCTGGATCGGCATCGAGAACTACGAATTCCTGGTGACCGACAGCGTG
>JBOIFZ010000088.1:0-4464 GCA_050741735.1 Burkholderiales bacterium | reverse complement strand
CGTCGATGGTAGACACCACCGGGCCCTTGTTCGGAATCATCCGGACGTAGCCTTCTGCTTCGAGTTGCCGGATGGCTTCCCGCACGGAGGTACGGCTGACGCCGGTGTAGTCGCACAACTCCCGTTCTCCCAGCCGCGAGCCGGGCGGAAACGTATTGTCGTGAATCGCCTTTCGGATTACCTCGGTCACCTGTTGGCGAAGCGGCGCTGCGACTCTGACCAGTTTGGCGGAAGAAATCATGTGGGGGGTTATAGTGGCTTGCGGGCCGCGCCGGCGTTACAAAATCCGAGATCACGGATGATCTCGGTGTGATCCGAACTACCGGGAAGATTGGAATTCGCCCGTTGCCAGGCCGCCTGGCAGGCGTGGCTCAAACAAGCGGGCGTGCCGGTCTGGTCCGCGAGTTCGAGAGCGATCGTGAGATCTTTGACCATCAGCCGCAGCGCGAAGCCTCCCGCATAGCTTCCGCTGAGAACAAGAGGCTTCAGTTTGCGCTCGGTGGAATTGTTTCGTCCCGTGGAGGCGTTGAAAACGTCGATCATCGTCTCCGGATCGAGTCCGAAACGTTGTCCGATGACCAAGGCTTCGCCGGCGATCAGTAACCCTGCCGCCGACAGCATGTTGTTCAAGGCCTTCATGGCCTGACCCGCGCCGAGCGGTCCGACGTGAAAGATCTGCGATCCCAAAATCGTCAAGGCCGGCGATGCGAGTGCGAGAGCATCTTCGTCTCCTCCCGTCATAAGCGCGAGCGTGCCCTCGCGCGCTCCCTTCACGCCGCCGGATGCGGGGGCGTCAGCCATTCTAAGGCCCAGCTTCGATATCGTCGCGCCGATCTCCCGCGTCACGGAGGGAGAGCCGGATGTCATATCAACCAGGACGGCGTCCCTAGACATGCTTTCGGCGGCGCCGTTTGATCCGAGGACGGCGGTGCGAACATCCTCGCTGGTGGGAAGCATCGTGATGACGAGCTGGGCCTTTAACGCGGCGTCCGACGCCGAATGGGCGAGCTTGGCGTTCATGTCTACGCAGAATCGCGACGCCGTGTCGGTGCGAACGTCGTGGATACGCACATGGTGACCGGCCTGCACGAGACGGGCGGCCATCGGCCATCCCATAGCGCCCAAACCTATGAAACCAATCTCAAGCGCGGGCGTCATTTGGCAGGAGCCGTCGTCTTGCAATTGAACGCGAGAGCATCGCGCCGATCGAGCTTCGGGAATTTGATGGGCGATGGAATACTCGGCAAGCACCGCCGCTCTTCACGAGGCAGGCCGTCATAGGTCGGTCCATGTTTACCGAGGCCGACGAAGGCAACCGTCTCGATGGTCCTGCTCAGGAGACCGTCTCGGCTGCATCCATCGGCGCAGGTCCTGAGTCTCTGCCATCCAGGGCGCCGGCCGCCTCGAGTGCACCGCGGGCGGTGCGAAAGGCATCAATGCCCGCCGGGAAGCCGCAATACGCCGTGGCCTGAAGCAAGGTCTCCCGAATCTCCGCCACGGTGCAGCCATTGTTGAGTGCGCCGCGAACGTGAGCTTCGAGTTCATACGGGCGGTTGAGCGCCGTCAGCATCGCCACATTGATAAGGCTGCGCGTGCGCCGATCAAGGTCCTCCCGACCCCAGACGGCGCCCCAGCAATAGGCCGTGACGAGGTCCTGAAGCGGCTCGCTGAAGCCGATCGCTCCATTCAAAGCCCGGTCGACGTAGAAGTCGCTCATAACCTCGCGACGGATCTTCAATCCCTTGTCGTAAAGTTCGCTGGCCATCGGCTTCTCCTTGAAATCCTCGAAGAGCGATCATTCGGGAGCGAGCGAGGGCAGTGTCGCCCGCGAGGTAACGGTGCTGGCGATCAGCCTGTAACAGTCCTTTTCGGAGAGTCCGGAAACGTCGGAATACATCGGTCCCCTGGACCGGCGAGCGACAATCGGCCTAGTATTACTATCATACAATACTAGTACGAGGAGCGGGCCGCGTGGCCGACGTCGTTGGCCTCGGCGACATCGCCGCGTGGGGTTTTGCCCTCACGGACGGCTTCAAGCCCCTTTGACCGCAGCGTGGTGACTTGGATTCGCTTTCCCGGGACCGCCCGCTGGTATTGACACCGCGGCGAGTCTCGGACTATCGTAATACCATCATACGAATATCGACGGCCAACGCGGCGGAGCACGACGGTTGTCCTGACCTCCTGGCCGCACCGAAGCCGGTCACGGCGGTTCTTCGTCCGGCGGTGTTCGGCCCAGGGTCTACGCGCGTTGGTGGAGATCGCCGAAGTTTCGTCCGACGAAGTCTGTGCAATCGTTTTTCGCCGACAGCAGATTGGATACGAGCTGGATTGCCAATCCCCGTTACGTCATCGAGCACAAAACAGAGACACTAATCATGCGCAAATTACTCAGCCGCTTGGCCGTCCTGCTGATCGGTGTGTGGAGCGCAGTCGCGCTTTCGCAGACCTATCCTCCGAAGCCGGTCACCCTGGTGGTTCCGTACCCGCCCGGCGGGGGCGCCGATGTGATGGCGCGCATCATTGCGGCGAACCTGACGGCGCAATTGAGCGGTACCGTAATTGTCGAGAACAAGCCGGGCGCAAACGGCAACATCGGCACGGCGAGCGTGGCGAAGGCTTCGCCGGACGGCTATACGTTGCTTCTGGCCACTACCGGACACGCCCTTAATAAGTTTCTCTATAAAAGCCCAGGGTACGATCCGACCGGTGACTTTTCGCCCGTGGCCCTGATCGGCAGCACCGATCTGGTTCTTGTGGTGAGAAGCGATTCGCCGTTGCGCTCCGCGAAAGAGATCGTCGACTTCGCGAAAGCCAACCCCTCCAAGTTGAATTTCGCGTCTGCAGGAAGCGGGTCGGTACCGCATCTCACGATCGCCATGTTCGAGTCTGCCGCGAATGTGAAAGTAACGCATGTCCCATACAAGGGCGCCGCCCCGGCCATCGCTGACCTCGTCGGCGGGCAGGTGGACGCATATTTCGCTTCGTTGCCCTCTGCCATTGGCATGATCACGACCAACAAGGTGATCGCATTGGCTACGACCGGCGCCAAGCGCTCCACTTTGCTGGACAATATTCCAACTATGCAAGAGTCGGGCTTCCCGAGTGTGATCTCGGATATCTGGTTCGGGATCGCGGCACCAGCAAAGACACCGGCCGCCATCACCGAGAGACTTGCGTCTGCAATCAGGTCTTCGCTAGTTTTGCCGGAGACTGTAAAGCAGCTTAGAGGACTTGGCGTCGAGGTTCGATATCAAGGCGCTAGTGAATTTGCCAGCTTGCTGGCGAGCGATCTCTCCAAGTGGAAGGTTCTCGTGCAAAGTACCGGTGCGAAATTGGACTAGGCGATCGGAGAGCGGGTCGAGTCCCAACCGGATATTCGCCGGGCGACCGGCGTTTCATGCTCGAACGGAGAAGGAGGAATCGTGACAGTCAAAAGAAAAGCCGTACCCGTTTTTGTCGCAGCGCTCGCTGCATTCGCGCTGCTCCCGTTCGCGGCGCAGGGCCAGACCACCCTGCGGCTGATATCGGGATGGGGCGCCAACAATTCGAACGTGCCGCTGGTCGAGGCGGTGTTCATCAAGAACGTGATGGAGGCGAGCAACGGCCAGATCAGGATCCAGCGCAGTGGCCCGGAGGTGGTGCCGCCGTTCGATCAGCTCCAGCCGGTCTCCGCGGGCGTGTTCGACATCCTGTTCACGACGCCCAACTACCACCAGGCGCAGACTGGCGTCGGCGCGCTGTTCGACGCGTTCAAGAGCGATCCCGACAAGCGGCGCGAAGCCGGTCTGGTGGCCTGGGCCGACGACTACTATCAGAACCGCTTCGGCGTGCGGATCCTGGCGCTCTTTGTCGCGCCGGGGAACCACTTCGTGCTGCGCGACCCGCTTGGCGCAGATGGCACGCTCAAGGGCCGGAAGATCCGCTCCATTCCGATCTTCGACGGCGTCATCCGGGCGCTGGGCGGCACGCCGGTCACCTTGTTGCCTACTGACGCCCTTTCGGCAATGCAGAAAGGTGTGGTGGACGGCATCGCGTTTCCTTCCGGCCTTTCGGCCGACTACAGGCTCTACGAAGCGGGCAAGTACATGACCCGCCCCGTCTTCGGGCGGACCGACCTCTTGTTCGTCATGAACGTGAAGAAATTCGATTCCCTGCCGGCCGGCCATCAGAAGGTGCTGCTCGAGGAAGGCAGGCGCATAGAGGCGAAAGGCCAGAAGGCCCTGGCAGAGCATGGCAGGCGGGATATCGAAACGATGGAGAAGAACGGCGTGAAGGTCACGAATTTCGAAGCCAGGGTGGCGGCATCGATCGAGCGCCTCTACAACGAAGGCATCTTCAACACCGCCAGCAAGTCATCGCCGAACGAAGTGAAGACCTTGTGGGACATGGCGAAGAGCAAGAACATGATCAATGAGTAGCGGTTACGCGTAGCGGCCATGAGTAGCACGGCGCGGGGGGGGC
>JBOIFZ010000087.1:0-2693 GCA_050741735.1 Burkholderiales bacterium | reverse complement strand
GGCAGGACGGTAAGCGAGGCCAGATCGCTGTACCGGCACTTTGAGCGCCTGCTGACGGAACCCGCGGCAACAGAGGACCAGCCGGGCGATTACGGCCAGCTCGCGGTCCTGGCGCTGATCAGGGAGTTTCCCTCGCGCGTGAACTGCGCGTTGCTTGGCTGGAAGACACTGGATGCCGCGCTCGACGGACGTTCTGAAGTGACTATCGGCTGACGGCTTCGGCCAAAGCCGGCTACTGCGCCTTGCAGATTTTGCGCAGGTCTCCGCCCGGGAACGCCGTTAGTGCTTCTACGTTGCCGATCGCGTTAAGGCGCACGGCGAGGCCGTTGAGGTAACAGTACATCCGCATCACCGCCGTTGCGCCGTCCTGGCCGGTCACGGTTGTTTCTCCCACCGATTGCGGTTTGCCGAAACTCGCCCTGACCAACGCCTCGGAGGAACCGAAGCGCACGCCCTCCCGGGTCTGGAAGCTTTCGATGCGATCGACCTGGATGGAGTAAACGGTCTGATCGTGTTCCCGCACCAGAACCAGGATTGCACCATCCGCGGCCCCGGGGTCCGGGTAGCGGTACAGCAGTGCCGGCCGGCCGCCGGGCATGCGTGAATTGGTGCCGGACACCGGTTCACCAAATACCTCGATCAAATTGCGCAGTGGCATATCGAGGAACACCGGCCCGACCCGAATGCCCGGAATCACGGTCTTGTCGTGCAGAAGACTCTCGACCACGGGCGCTTCCGTCTTTGCCGGCGGCGGCGCGGGCTCCTTCTTTGTCGACGCGCAAGCCGTTAGCGCCAGCAGCACGATCGCAACCCACGGCAAACGCAACGCGTGGCCCATGTTGTCCTATTTCGCTTCCGACTCGATCTCTTTGTCGCGTTCCTGCTTCTGCTGCTCCAGCGTCGAACCCAACTCGGCGCCCGTGTTCATGGTGCGCGCACCTTCCCGAATCGTTCCGGACGGCAGGCTCTCGACGTTCTTCACCGGCGCCGAACTCCTGGCAGCGTCGGACGCCGGCGGCGGAGGAGGAGGGTCGCTCTTCCCGCAACCGGAAAGTGCTGCGACCAAAAAAAATATCGAAGCGATCAATGCATGACGCATCATGATGTCTCTCCTCTCGCCCCTAGGCTCTAGCCTCTCGCCTCTAACCTCACCCCTCACGCCTCACCTTTTATTTCATCGTCGGCATCACGAACTCGGCGCCTTTGCGAATGCCGGTCGGCCAGCGCGTGGTGACAGTCTTGAGGTGGGTGTAGAAACGCACGCCCTCGGGGCCGTAGGCGTAGTGGTCACCGAACAGTGAGCGCTTCCAGCCACCGAAACTGTGGAAGGCCATCGGCACCGGGATCGGAACGTTGATCCCGACCATGCCGATCTGAATCCGCGCGGCGAACTCGCGCGCCGCGTCGCCGTCGCGGGTGAATATCGCCACGCCGTTTCCGAACTCATTCTTGTTGACCAGGTCCACCGCGGTTTCGAAGTCCGGCACGCGCACCACCGACAGCACCGGGCCGAAGATTTCATCCTTGTAGATGGTCATTTCCGGCTTGACGCCGTCGAACAGGCAGCCGCCCAGGAAGAAGCCGTTCTCGTGTCCCTTCACCTTCAGCCCGCGGCCGTCCACAACCAGTTTTGCGCCTTCTTTCACCCCCAGCGCGATGTAGCCGGTGACCTTGTCGAGATGCTGTCTGGTCACCAGCGGACCCATTTCCGCGTTGTTGTCGGTGCCGGTACCGATTTTGAGGTTCTTGGCGCGCTCGGCGAGTTTTTCCACCAGCTTGTCGGCGACTCCGCCAACCGCGACTGCCACCGAGATGGCCATGCAGCGCTCGCCAGCTGAGCCGTAGGCCGCGCCGGTCAGCGCATCCACGGCCTGTTCGAGATCGGCGTCCGGCATCACCACCAGGTGATTCTTGGCGCCGCCAAGCGCCTGCACGCGTTTCCCCGAAGCCGTGCCGGTGCGATAGATGTACTCGGCGATCGGGGTGGAGCCGACGAAGCTCACCGCGTTCACGCGCGGGTCATGCAGCAGTGCATCCACCGCGACCTTGTCGCCGTGCACCACGTTGAGCACGCCGTCCGGCAGGCCGGCTTCCATCAACAATTTCGCGAGATACAGGCTCGCCGACGGATCGCGCTCGGAAGGCTTGAGAACGAAGGAGTTGCCGCATGCGATCGCCACCGGGAACATCCACATCGGCACCATCACCGGGAAATTGAACGGCGTGATGCCCCCGCACACGCCCAGCGGCTGGCGCACCGAATAGCTGTCCACGCCGGTGCCGACCTGCTCGGTATATTCGCCCTTGAGCAGATGCGGAATGCCGCACGCAAACTCGACGACTTCGATACCGCGGGTAACTTCGCCCCTCGCGTCGGAGAGTACCTTGCCGTGCTCGCTGGTGATGATCGCCGCCAGCGCATCGGCGTGTTGATCCAGCAGCTCTTTGAATTTGAACATGACCCGCGCACGGCGCAGCGGCGGAGTGGCGGCCCAGGCCGGAAAGGCCTTGTACGCGGCATCGACTGCCGCGGCGACTTCGGTTTCGCCGGCGAACGGCACCCGCGCCGCTGCCTGCCCGAGCGCCGGATTGAACACTTGGCCGAAGCGGCCGCTACTCCCGGCAATTGCCCTGCCGCCGATGAAGTGGTGGATTTCCTTCAGGACCGCCGCCTGATTGAGTGGCTTGTTCAT
>JBOIFZ010000086.1:0-1598 GCA_050741735.1 Burkholderiales bacterium | reverse complement strand
GGTCGATGGTGACCACATGCCGGTCGGTGCACGGGGGCTCGACACCGCCGACCACGCTCGACCCCCCGCCCCAGGGAATGGCAACGGCGTTAACCGAATCACACCAGTCGAGAACGGCAACGATCTCGCGCTCGTCGCGCGGGAAAGCCACCACGTCCGGCGGATTCGCGAAGTCACGCGCAAAGATCCTGGCGCTGTCGAAGAAAGACCGGCCGTAGCTGTGCAGGAGCCGCTGGTAATGCTCCGTCGAGCACACTTCGCGCAGGCTTTCCGGCGGCTTCACCCGCGGCTCGCGCAAGCGAATTTCCTCCACGCGGGGGGCGGGAGTCACGTCGTAAGCAGCAATACCGAAACGAAGCGCGTAGGCGGCCTCGAGCGCGCTCACCTCCTCCGCGCGCAGCACCTCGGTTTCAAGGCCCCAGCCCCAGAATTTAAGTCTCCCCTGCATTAGCGCGATTACCCTGATATCCCTTGCTGCAGCTTCGCCTGGTACGTGACTTTCCTGGCGACGTAGATGGTCTTCTGCACCACGGCATGCACGACGCCGCCGGCGTCCGTCAGCTCCATCGCGTAATCGAGATCGACCGAGGGTTCGGAATCGAGACGGGTCTTGAGGGACGCAAGCTCGGCTTTGCTGATGCTGCATTCTGCATAAAGCGCCGAGCGGCCCGGTTTCCGGTAGCGAATTGCGCCCGCCTTGTCCCAGACGATATACCCCGGTCCCAGCCCCACCTTGACCAGGAGCGCGTAGAGCGCATCCGTGGCGGCATACATCGCCCCGCCGAACAGGGTGCCGTAGATGTTCCTGGTGCGGAAGTTGAGCGGAAGTTTGATGCGGATGGCGCGCAGGTCCTCGGCGATATAGATGACTTTCGCTCCCGTGCCCCGGAATGCCGGAAAAAGATTGAAGCGCTGCCGCCGAAACCAGGTCTTCAGCGATTCCCTGGGTTTGCCGGCGATCGGGCGCTGGGCCGTGCCGGAGTTCAACGCAGAGACTCGAAGACACCGGCCGCACCCATGCCGGTGCCTATGCACATCGTGACCATGCCGTACTTCTGGCCGCGCCGGCGCATTCCGTGCAGAAGTGTCGCGGTGCGGATCGCACCGGTGGCGCCCAGCGGATGACCGAGCGCGATCGCCCCGCCCAGCGGATTCACCTTCGTGCGGTCAAGCCCCAGGTCGCCGATCACCGCCAGGCTCTGCGCGGCGAAAGCCTCGTTCAATTCGATCCAGTCCAGCGCGTCCTGTTTCAGCCCCACCTGCTTCAACACCTTGGGAATGGCAAACTTCGGACCGATTCCCATTATTTCCGGCGGCACGCCGGCCACCGCGAAACCGAGAAAGCGTCCCAACGGTTGCAGGTTTAAGCGCTTGACGGCAGCTTCGCCGGCAAGAATCACCGCCCCGGACCCGTCGGAGGTCTGCGAACTGTTGCCGGCGGTGACGGTGCCGTTGGCAGCGAACGCGGGTTTCAGTTTCGCCAGCACGTCAGCGGTTGTGCCGGCGCGCGGACCTTCGTCCACGCTGACTAATTTGCTGCGGGTCGCCACCTGGTGGTGCTCGAAATCGGGGATGCGTTCATTGACGGTATAGGGCGT
>JBOIFZ010000085.1:0-2918 GCA_050741735.1 Burkholderiales bacterium | reverse complement strand
TTGCGGACATGTACGACGACGGAGGCCTGTCCGGCGGGACGATGGAGCGGCCTTCGCTCAAGCGGCTTCTGGAGGACATCAAGGCCGGCAAAGTTCAGATCATCGTTGTCTACAAGGTTGATCGGCTGGCACGGTCGCTCGCGGATTTCGCCAAGATCGTCGACATCCTCGACGCCCACAATGCGTCCTTCGTGTCGGTGACGCAGCAGTTCAATACGACAACCTCCATGGGGCGCCTAACGCTCAACATGCTGCTCTCCTTCGCCCAATTCGAGCGCGAGATCGCCGGCGAGCGCATCCGCGACAAGATCGTGGCGTCGAAGCGCAAGGGCATGTGGATGGGCGGGAACGTGCCGCTCGGTTACGACGTCAAGGTGTCAAATCGCTTTGAATTGCGACCCCACTTTCGCGTCCAATTCCGACCCCTCCTGAACGAATAGACTTATCCACGTAGTGCATAGGAGGGACCCGCGGCCGACGCTGCGCGATCCGGTGCGCTGGCGGTGGCGGCCGCGGGAGGTGCCTGTGCACCGAGGCGGATAAGTCGGGTGGATTCGGGCAGCTTCTTCAGCTGCGGTTTTTGAACCGCCAGCTGGTATTGCCGGTCTCGATGATATCACAATGGTGGGTCAGCCGATCGAGCATGGCGGTGGTCATCTTGGCGTCGCCGAACACCTGCGGCCAATCGGCGAAGGCGAGATTAGTGGTGATCAGCAGCGACGTGTTTTCATAGAGTTTGCTGATCAGGTGGAATAGCAGTTGGCCGCCGGACTGGCTGAACGGCAGATAGCCGAGTTCGTCGATGGCGATGAGATGATAGCGTAGCAGCTTCTCGGCTAGACGGCCGCTGCGGCCGGCGGCCTTCTCCTGCTCGAGCTGGTTGACCAGATCGACCAGATTGAAGAATCGTCCTCGGGCCCGGGTGCGGATGACCGTAGAGGCGACTCCGATGCACAGATGGGTTTTCCCGGTGCCAGTCCCGCCGATGAAGATCGCATTGCGCTTGGCATCGAGGAAGGTGCCGGTGGCAAGCTCACGCACTTGGCCTTCGTCGACTGGCGTGTCGGCGAAGACGAACTTGTCGAGATCTTTGAGGACCGGGAACTTGGCTCCGCCGATGCGGTAGCTGATCGATCGCGCCTGCCGGTGGGTGCGTTCGGCCCGGATCAGGCTGGCGATGAGGGGATAAATCTCGTCACGCCGGGCAAGGCCCTTGCCGGCGATCTCGTCGAAGCTGGCGCGCATGCCGTAGAGTTTGAGTTCGCTCATGGCGTCCAGGATCTCATGGCGTTCCATCAGGCGACCTTCCTTATGCTGTCGTAGCGGCCACAATCGGCCGTGGGTTCGATCTTCAGACGCAGCGCATCGGGCGTGGTGATGCTGGGCGGCGCTGCCGGCTGCTGCTGACGCGCCAGCACGGTCAGAATCACATCGCCGCTGGCGATGCCGGCCTCCAGCGCTTCGACACAAGCCGCCTCGACCGCAGCCAGCCCATGGTCGAGGACTGCGCCCAGCACTTTGACGAATTGACGATCGCCATCGGCGTGCTGCTTCAGCTTCGCGCGGACTTGCGCCAAGGCCGGCGGCAGATCCCAATCTTTAAAAGGAGCGCCGTTGCGCAACGCCCCGGGCTTCTTCACCAGAACCGGGAGATAATGCCAGGGATCGTAGATGATCTGGTCGCGCCGGAACTGGCGAGGATGGCCGGCCACCACCTCATCGTCGAATAGAACCACGATGCGCTCGGCATAGGAGCGCACCAGCACCATCCGGCCAGCGGCCCGCGCGTCGACGCTGTAGCGATTATGATCGGCCATGATGAGGCAGGTGGTGCTGGCGCGCACCGCCTTTTCGACAAAGCCATCGAACGGCCCGCGCAGCTCCATCAGGCTCGCCCGCTCGTCTTGGAACACCTCCCAGATCGTCCGTTCCTTGAACTCCGGGTGTTTGGTTCGCTTGGCGTAGGCGATACACTGATCTTCCAGCCAGGCGTTCAACTCGGCGAGACTCTTCACCCGCGGCTTGGGACGGAACAGTTGGTCGCGTAGATTGCCGACCTGGTTCTCGACCTGACCCTTCTCCCATCCAGAGGCAGGGGTGCAAGCCACCGGCTCAATCAGGTGGTGCGAGCACATCTGCAAAAAGCGGCGGTTATATTGGCGCGCCTTGCCGACAAAGATTGCTTCTACCGCCGTCTTCATGTTGTCATAGATGCCGCGCCGGCAAACCCCGCCATAGAACTGAAACGCCTTGTCGTGGGCGTCGAAAACCAGCTCCTGGGTCTCTCGGAAGTAGGCGCGTACGAATGGCATCCGGCTGTGCGACAGCTTCATGTGCGCCGCCTTGATCATCAGCGGCAGCCCTTGAAGCGTGATCGTCTCGTGGCTCCAGTCGAACTGGTACGCCTCGCCTGGGGCAAAGCTCATCGGGACGAACGCCTGCGCTGGAACCCGTGCTCGCTCGTTCCTCCAGGCCTTGCCGAAGCGATGCACGCTGTCATGCGCGCCGTCGTAACCGCGACCGCGCAACTCTTCGAACAGCCGCTGGGTCGAACGGCGTTCCCGCCGCGGCAGCTTGGCTTCCTGCTCCAGGATCTCGGTCAGGGCCTCGATCCACTCGCCCAACTTTGGCGCCGGCTGAAGGCTGCGCTCGTACTTGAACTCGGTTGCATGACCGCGGATCACCTTGCGCACCGTCGCGCGCGACACCGATAGCGTCCGCACGATCTCCTTGATCGGCCGGTGCTGCTCGAAATAGGCGCGACGTATCTGCCCGATCAGGTCCACGCCTATCATCCCCCAGCACCCTTCCCGGCCCATCGGGGCCAAAGGGAAGGATGCTGACACAAGACGTCAGGAGGGGTCGGAATTGGACGCGAAATCGCCCCTCAGGGGGTCATTATTGCGTGCGAACTTGCA
>JBOIFZ010000084.1:0-4564 GCA_050741735.1 Burkholderiales bacterium | reverse complement strand
AATATCAGCAGCCCGACCGCCGTCAGCACCGGCGCAAGTTCCACCGGCACTACAATGCCGGAAGCCATGAAAGGTGATGCGGCAGCAAACGCGACCAGGCGTAAGCGCTCGGCGACATCAGGACGCCGCCTGAGGGTAAGCAGACCCGCGGCAACTCCCAGGAGCAGCGAAACCGCGAGCGGCGCGGCGAAGAGGAAGAATCCGGGCCCGAGCCCGCTGCCGGAAAAGGCCAAGTTGACGAATTGCTCGGCGCGAACGCGCGGAAAACATAGCGCGAGCACGCCGTAGAGCACAGCGAGCGCCTGCGCGATGCGCAGCTGGTTATCGGCGAAGCGCGTGGTGAGATTGCGTGCGGGGATGGTGCGCCGCACGCGCAGCACCCATTCGTAAGCAAATACAAAGGCAAGGACCTCGGGCACGGCAAAAATGCCGCCCCACCACGGGTAGGCGTGGCCGCGTATTAACGGTAGCCCGACCATCGAACTCAGCACGATCGAGACGCCAACCGCGGTGAGGAATAACGAGAGCATGCGGCTGGTGGGCGACTGCCGGTCGGCCACGATGAACGCGAGCGCCATTCCAAGCGCTAGGAGCGCTGCGATGATTTGCGGGGTGGTGTCCATGTCGGGATCGGTTAGTGCACGCGCGAATAGTACCCCGGCGCCGGCGTTCGCAGCGTGTGCGACCGTCGCCCGAGTCGTCCTGCTATAGTTCCGCCAACAATTCGCCTGCCCTCGGACATGGCCAAGCAACCCGATCCCGATCAGTCGCGACTCGACCGCGTGGTCGCCGAAGCACGTCGGCACAGCAACGAGCGCGAGGCGACTTATCGCGAACGGGCGCTCAAGTTGTTTCCGTGGATCTGCGGGCGATGCGGTCGCGAGTTCTCGGGTGTGCGCCTGCGCGAGCTGACGGTGCACCACAAGGACCACAACCACGACAACAACCCTCTGGATGGCAGCAACTGGGAATTGCTCTGCATCTATTGCCATGAAAACGAACATTCACGTTTGTTGGACGAGGCGGCAAGGACGAGGGGTTCCGGGGCACAGGGACCGGTGGCCACCCACAATCCGTTCGCAGATCTGCAGGCGAGACTGGATGCAAAGAAACAGAAGTGATGAACATATGGCTGGCGGCGAAAAAGAAAAATCAGAACCTTGGGGGAGCGAGACTTGAATTTCCGTTTGGATCGGCAAAATATGGTGTCATGGTGCAACGGCTTGTGGCGCAGGGCGTGCGCCGTAGCGCTGGCCGCTGGCATCGTGCTGACGTGTCAGGCGCAGGCGCAGCAGACTGAAGAACCGGAAGTCGTTGTCGAAGAGGGACAAACCCTGCGGACCGATGTCCCACAGTGGGTGCTCGATGGCTCCACTTTGCTGACTGCGGGCAAGGCGGAAGAGGCGGCTGCGTTGTTCGAGCAGGTGCTCGCCGCTGAACCTGGCAATGCGCCCGCACGCTACTGGCTTGGCGAGGCCTATCTGGCGCTGGGGCAGAAGAACAAGGCCAGAGCGGCATTTGCGGCGTCGCTCAAGGCCGACCCCAATCACCAGTTTGCGGTGGATGCGCGCATCCGTCTGGCCGATCCCTCGAGAGACGCGGTCGCGGAACCGCCCCAGGTCTTTCCCAAGGCGGGGACCGAATTCCGGGACTGTTCCAGGTGTCCGGCGATGGTCGTGGTCCCGGCGGGCTCATTCGTCATGGGCTATCCGCCCGGCGACTCGGGGCGCCTCCACCAGGAAGGCCCGATGCGTACCGTGACTTTCGGCCAGCCCTTTGCGGTCGGCAAGTTCGAGGTGACTTTCGACGAATGGGATGCCTGCGCGACGGAGAATCAATGCCCGAAAGTCGACGACAAGGGCCGGGGGAGGGGGCGCCGGCCGGCAATCTATATTTCCTGGGATCAGGCAGTGGGCTACGCCAAGTGGCTTTCGAACAAGACCGGCAGGAAATACCGGCTGCTCACTGAAGCCGAATGGGAGTACGCTGCGCGGGCGGGAGCGGAAAGCAGATATCGTTTCTGGGGCCTCGCGCCCGACCGAGTCTGCGCATTTGCAAACGTATACGACAAGACCGCGAAGAAGCAGGACGATACGGGCTACGAAAACCTGCCGTGTGATGATCGCTATGTAGAGGCTGCGCCGGTGGGCTCGTTCAAGCCCAATGCTTTCGGGCTTTACGACATGTTGGGCAACGTCAGTGAGTGGGCCGCGGATTGCCTCCCCACGGGCTTGCAGTGGCGCGGCGCGCCGCTCGATGGCACCGCCAATCTGAAAGGCGACTGCTCGCAGCGCGCGTACCGCGGCGGCTCGTGGTTCGAAAACGAGAAGTACTACATGCGCACCCCGGACCGCTACAAGTACGTCGGGGCTCGCGACAGCGACCTGGGGTTTCGTGTTGCCAGAACCTTACCGTAGGGCCGAGGACTGACGGCCGAGAAAAGGCGAGAGGAAAGAGAAAAGAGGAAAGAGGAAAGTCAAGGCGCACGAACCAAGTTCTGGGTACTGCGAAAGCACGAGGTCCACGGCCGTGAAACGAGCGACGAAAGAACAAGAAAACAGGGCCGAGGGCCGAGTAAAACCACAAGGTCTCAAATGAACTGGCAATTCACTCGGACGTCGTACCTCAGACCTCAGACCTCAGACCTCAGACCTCAGTCCTCGCACCTGCACCAATGCGGGTGACGAGTAACGGGGGAAAGCCAGTGCTGCGTGCTGCGTAAGGGCGGGACGCGGGAAATGGAATGGTGGCGAGGCCGGCGTACCGGGACGGAAAAGCACCCCGGTTGCCGAGCTCCCGCGGCCGTGCCTATACTGGTCCGGACACGGCAGGGCAGTTCTTTAAAAAATAGCCGTGACGACAACCAAATCATTACAGGAGGAGATCAGGGCCATGAAAAAATTCGTACTGGGGGCGTTGTACGCCTTGTGCATCGTGAGCTACCCGGCCGCCGCGCAAGGCACGTTGAACTCTTTTCAAACCGTCGATATCAAGGCACCGATCTGGACGGTTTGGGACGCGGTCAAGGACTACGACGGAGTGCATAATTGGCACCCGATGTTTTCGGACGACGTGATCATATCCGGCGCCAACAATGAAGTTGGTGCGGTGCGTACCATGACGGTAAAGGATGGACCCAGCTTTGACGAAGAGTTGCTGTCCTTCGATGCGCTCGAGAAAAAATTCAGCTACAAAGTCATCGATCCGGTGCCTTTGCCGATTGCCGATTACCTCTCCACTTTCGAGGTGGTGGAGGGCAGGCGCGGTTACACGACGATCCTGTGGCGCAGTTCGTATCGGAACAATTCCGACGGCAAGATGAAGGACGACGAGGTCATCGCCTTCATCGATGGCGCGTACCGTGCCGGCCTGGACAGCCTGAAAGCTGCGCTCGAAGCACGATAGCCGTCCCAACTAGTTTCCTGTTCTGCTGATTCGTGGTTTTCAGCCGCGAATTAGCGGAACGGGACACTAGCTAGCCCCGCCGCGCGACGGGCGCATGCCGCTGTCGGGGGGATTCTCGCGGGAGCCTGCCGAGGCTGCCTTCGCTAAGAGATGAAAAGCTCCGGATCGACCGCGGTTGCGTTGAGATAAACGCTGAAGTGCAGGTGCGACCCGGTGACTCGCCCGGTGGCGCCGACGCTCGCGATGCGCTTGCCTGCGGTAACCCGGTCGCCGGTCATCGCGTCGATCGCGCTGAGGTGGGCGTAGAGCGTGAGTAATCCCCGGCCGTGGTCGAGTATCAGCGTTTGTCCGGAGAAGAAGTAGTCGCCGACGTCGAGCACATTGCCCGTGCCCGCGGCGACGACCGGCGTACCATCCGGCGCGGCGATGTCCATTCCATTGTGCGGATTGCGCGGCTGGCGGTTGAAGAAGCGCCGCTTGCCGAACGAATCGGAGCGCGATCCCTCGCAGGGTTGCAGCAGCAGCAACGAATCCGGCGCCGATTCGCTGAAGGTCCTCAATACGCCGCGCAGGTGCGCGCGTTCGTGTTCGTGCCGGGCCAGGTCCGCCGGCGAAAGTTCCACCTGCTCCGGCTTGACGCTCAGGTGCTGGGTCGCGTAGCGCTTGCGACCGATCTCCAATGCGATGGTTTCGGGCTCGCGCTCGCCACGTTCGACGGTCAGGGGCAGCGCCGCTCCTACCTTCGCGTCGAGCGGAATGCCGACCACCGCAAACCAGCCGGAAGCGTCGCCCGCGACCAGTACCCGCTCGCCGTTGAATCGCGCCAGCGGTGGCGAGGGCTCGGGGCCGAGGTTCACGACCGCAACACCCCCCGGAACCGATGCGGGACGCGGGAGTCCGACAGCGAACACGCGGCCTGACAGCGGGCATGAGGCGACGGCGGCGGTCAGCAAGTGCAGGAAGGTGCGGCGGTCCATGAAACGCAGAAGTATGTGGGCCGCGTCATTGTAACTTCACGCGCGTGCGCGATCTTAGGGAAGCTCTGCATAAGTCCGACGACGCGCGTTGCGCCAGGTGCGGATGACTGCTAGGGACGCCGGAGCGCGGAACAGGGGCCCCTCCGGGGATGTGACCGCGGAGGCATGCACAAGCACGCGCA
>JBOIFZ010000083.1:0-1634 GCA_050741735.1 Burkholderiales bacterium | reverse complement strand
TATTCCCCGCGCTCTTTCTTCTTGTGCTCATCGCGGCGTACGGGGGGTGTTCTAAGGCCCCCGAAGTCACGCCGCCGGCCCCAAGCGAATGGCGCACTTTCGAAGGCACCTGGTCTGCAAGCGGCGACCGGCACGTTCTCTACTTGGGGCCGGATCACCGTACTTCCGTCTTTAATGTGGCAGGATCGCTACTGCTCAAGGGCCCGAAGGGAGTGGGTGTAGGGTTCCTGGGCAAGGCTATCGGGTTCTCCGACAATTTGACGGGCAGTATGGGCCGCTGCGTCTGGACCGACGAACATGGCGATGAGGTTTTTAGCGAATTGAAGGGCGAATCAGTGGGAACCAGCCGCCACCTCACAGGCACGATTACCGGCGGAACGGGCCGTTACATGGGCATCACGGGAGAATACGAATTCCAGTGGCAGTTTGTTGTCGAGTCGGAGGAGGGTTTTATCCAGGGGCGTACTGACAATATCAAGGGACGGTTCCGCATAGGCGCGCCGGCCGCTGCGGGAGGAGCCGGACAATGAGTGGACTCAATTCCGAACGTATCATGATGCTCAAGTATAGTGCGACCATCGCCCTCGCACTCGGTATCTGGATTGCTCCTATTCCGGCGGGGCTCACGAGCCAGGCCTGGCACCTTTTCGCTATATTCGCAACGGCTATCTTCTCCATCATCATTGCCGCGTTTCCGCTCTTGACGGCCTCGATGCTGGCGGTGGCAGCCGCAGTGCTCACCGGCACCGTCGATCCGGCCAAGGCTTTTGCGGGCTTCGCCAACGCAAGCGTGCTGCTTGTTGTAATCGCCTTTCTCGTCGCTCAAAGTGTCGTCAAGTCTGGATTGGGGCGGCGCATCAGCCTTATGGTCGTGAGGGTATTAGGCCGGTCTACGCTCGGACTGGGGTACAGCATTTTCCTCACTGATGCTGCCATCGCTCCGGCGTTCCCAAGCAACACGGCGCGCGGCGGCGTGCTCTTCCCGGTCGTCCTATCTCTCGCGCAGAATGCCGGATCGAAGCCGGAAGATCCTGAAGGCCGCCGACTGGGCGGCTACCTCATGTTTTGCGGCATGGCAAGCCTCGCAGTCTCATCGGCGCTCTGGCTGACGGCCGTCTCGGTCAATCCCATCGGTGTGGAGATAGTCGGGCGTTTCGGCGTGAAGATTGATTTCGGATCATGGCTGGTTGCGGCGTCGGTTCCGGCGCTGACGGCAATCTTTCTCCTGCCACTTGCTTTGTACTGGTTTTTTCCGCCGGGTGTAAAAGCAACACCGGATGCGCCTACCGCCGCGCGTGAAACGTTGCGGTCCATGGGACCCTTGAGTCGTGATGAGAAGATCGTAGCGGTGGCCTTCGGGCTCATGGTGGCAGGATGGATAATGTCGGGAGTGCTGAGGCTGAACGTAACCGGTGTGGCCTTCGCCGGCCTCGGCGCGCTGCTTGCTATGCGCGTCATCACGCTCGATGACATCGCCCTGCAGGGAAACACGCTCGCAACGTTTCTGTGGCTCGCGGTGCTCTTCGCGTTGTCCAGCCAGCTGAATGAGGTTGGCTTCATGGGCTATGTCGGTGAACGGCTGGCTTCCGCGCTCGCAGGCTTATCCTGGCCGGTCGCTTACATGGCGCTCCTCA
>JBOIFZ010000082.1:0-5510 GCA_050741735.1 Burkholderiales bacterium | reverse complement strand
TCCCTGACGGTTCACCAGGGGATGATCGGGATGTCGGAGAACGTCTTCATCAGCCTCAAGAACAAGTCGCACACGATCACCGCCGAGGTGGAGATTCCGAAGAAGGGGGCCAATGGCGTGATCATCGCCCAGGCCGGCCGGTTCGGCGGCTGGAGCCTCTATATCAAGGATGGCAAGCCGACCTACACCTATAATTGGCTGGGGCTGAAGCGGTTCACCGTGGCCGCCAAGGAGCCATTACCCGCCGGGAAGGCGGCCATCCGGTTCGAGTTCGCCTATGACGGCGGCGGCATGGGCAAGGGCGGCATGGGCACGCTCCTCGTCAACGAAAAGAAGGTCGCCGAGGGACGGATCGAACGCACCCAGTGCTGTGCGTTCTCGGCGGACGAGGGCGCCGACGTCGGCGCGGACGAGGGCACGCCGGTCACCGAGGACTACAAGGTGCCGTTCAAGTTCACCGGCACGATCGGCAAGGTGACGGTCGAGCTGAAGGAGATGAAGGCCGCCGGTAAAGCAGAGGCCGATACGGCCCACAGGGAGGCCCGCTTGAAGAAGGCGCTCTCGGACTGATGTGACTCGTAGAAGACAAACTGGGGTTTCAATATGCGCTGTCATTCTGAGGGCCCTTCGCTTCGCTCGAGGGTAAACTCCGCCCGAAGAATCTGCTTCTCCATCGCAAAGGCAGGACGGGCGCGGCGCGAGCGACCAGCTTGGACGCAACGCCAACTCGAAGGCGTGGCGGCGCTGAACGGAACGTATGAGAATCTGCCGGTCAGGAAGGCGAAATGAAGAAACTGCTTGCTATAGCGGCGGCGGGCGAGGCGGCCACCGGCTTGGCCTTGCTGGCGGTTTCGCCCACGGTGGTGCGGCTGTTGTTCGGCGCCGAGATTGCCGGCGTGGGAATTGTCATAAGCCGCATCGCCGGAATCAGCTTGATCGCATTGGGGCTAGCGTGCTGGCCGGGCCGCGATGCCGGCAGCAACACCGCCCAGGCGCTCTACGGCATGTTGATGTACAGCGCGCTCGTCACACTGTACCTCGGCTATCTGGGCGCCGTCGGTGAATGGGTCGGGATTCTATTGTGGCCGGCGGTCGGGATTCATGCTGTTGTAACGATTCTTCTAGCCCGGGGCGTGGTTCAAAGAATGAAAGACGCCGATACCGGGACACCGGAACATCGCCATTGACCGAAGACACGACCGGCTGTAACGCTGGTGTGAGCGTGCGAGGGTATGACCCGCTCGTGCACGCCGGGCAATTATTGGCGCCGCACTTCGCATGAAAAAACTCCTGCGCGAACCGCTGCTGCATTTCGTTTTGCTGGGGGCCGCGTTGTTCGCGGTCTTCGGCATGATGAAGCAGCGCGGCGGCGTTGAGCCGGGGAATATTATCATCACTCAGGGCCGGATCGAGCACCTTGCGACGGGCTTTGCCCGCACCCGGCAGCGCCCGCCGACCGCGGAGGAACTCGAAGCGTTGATCCGCGACGCCGTCCGGGAGGAGGTGTACGTCCGCGAGGCGATGGCGATGGGGCTCGATCGCGACGACACGGTCATCCGGCGGCGACTGCGGCAGAAGCTGGAATTCGTCTCCGAGGACATCGCCGCGCTGGCCGAGCCCTCGGACGCGGATTTGCGCGCGTTCTTGCAGTCGCATCCGGACAAGTTCCGCGACGAGCCGCGCTTCACCTTCAGCCACGTCTACCTCAACCCGCAGCGCCATCGCGACCGCCTTGCACGCGACGCCACGGACCTGCTCGCGCGCTTGAAGCGGGCGGGCGCGAAGGCCGATGTTACGGCGCTGGGGGATCCGTTCCTGCTGGCGCACCATTTCGACGCCGCGCCGGGCAGCGAGATCGCAAAGCAATTCGGCGAGAAGTTCGCCGGCGCACTGAAGGATCTCGGGCGGGGCGAGTGGCGCGGGCCGGTGCAATCGGGGTATGGCGTCCATCTCGTGCGCGTCGCCGAGGTCGTGCCAGGCCGCGTCCCGCCGCTGGAGGCGATTCGCGGCACGGTGAGCCGCGAATGGAGCAACCTGCAGCGCCAGAAAGCGAACGAGGACTTCTTTCAGGCGCTGCTCGGCCGCTACTCGGTCACCATCGAGCGTCCCCAGGCGGCTGACGCAGGGTCGAAACTCACCGCGGCGGCGCGATGATGAGACACGCGATACAACGCGCGTTCCCGCTGCTGGTTCTTCTCGCAGCGTACGCGTGCGGCGCGCTCGCCCACGAGGTGCGCCCCGCGTATCTCGAACTGCGCCAGAGCGGCCTGGAAACCTACGACGTGCTGTGGAAAGTGCCCGGCCGGGGCGAAGACCTGCGCCTTGCGCTTTACGTCGAATTTCCCGCCGACACCGTCGAGCTGACCCCGCCGCGCGCCTCGTTCGTCAACAACGCTTTCTTCGAGCGCTGGAGCGTGAAGCGCGCGGGCGGACTGGGCGGCGGCGCCATTCGCATCGCCGGGCTCAACGCGACTCTCACCAACGCGCTGGTGCGCCTCGAGCGCCTCGACGGCGCCGTGCAAATCGCGCGGCTCACCCCGGCGTCGCCGTCGTTCGTCGTGGGAACGTCGCCGGACAAGCTGCAGGTCGCCGTGACTTATGTGCGGCTCGGCATCGAGCACATCCTGGGCGGCTACGACCACATGCTGTTCGTGTTCGCCCTGATCCTCATCGTGCGCGGCGGAAAGAAGCTGGTGTGGACGGTCACCGCGTTCACGCTCGCGCACTCGATCACGCTCGCGCTCGCCACGCTCGGGATGGTGCAGGTGCCCGGTCCCCCCGTCGAAGCCACCATCGCATTGAGCATCCTGCTTCTGGCGACGGAGATCGTCAGGCTGGAGCGCGGGCAGGGCAGCCTCACCGCGCGCTGGCCGTGGGTGGTGGCCTTCGCCTTCGGATTGCTGCACGGCTTTGGTTTCGCCGGCGCGCTTTCTGAAATCGGCCTGCCGCACGGCGAAATTCCGCTCGCGCTCGCCGCGTTCAACGTCGGCGTCGAGCTCGGGCAGCTCGCTTTCATCGCGGGAGTATTCGCCGTAAGGTCATTGGCGCGGCGGATCGAGCTGCCGGCGCTCGTCGGAAGGGTTGCCAAGCCGGCCGCAAGCTACGCGATCGGAACGCTGGCGGCGTTCTGGTTTTTCGAGCGGCTGCTGCGTTTCTCGACATGAGCGAGCCGGCCCGAGCAGCGGTAGCATGTGCACGGAGACAAGTTCCTTCAATATGAAAAAAGGAGATGGAATCATGAAACGAAACGCACGACTCACCGCTCTCGGCCTCGCGTTGGGCGCGGTCATTGCGCTGCCGGCGCTGGCCGTGGAGCAAAGCGACGTCGGCACGCCCGACAAGGCACAGCTCGAAAAAGTGCACCCCGCCAAACCGCCTTACTCACCTTACGTCGATCGCAACTTCCCCACGCGCCCTTTCTTCGGCGACACCCATTTGCACACCGCCGTCTCGTTCGACGCGGGTGCCTTCGGCGCGCGGCTCGGTCCCCGCGACGCCTATCGGTTTGCCAGAGGAGAGCAGATCACCTCGAACACCGGTCAGTCCGCAAAACTTTCCCGGCCGCTGGACTTCCTCGTGGTCGCGGACCACTCCGACAACATGGGGTTCTTTCCAGATCTGTTTGCGGGAAAACCCGAGGTATTGGCCGACCCAACCGGTCGCAAGTGGTACGACATGATCCACTCCGGCAAGGGCGCGGAGGCGGCGATGGAGATCATCATGTCCTTCTCCCACGGCACCTTCCCAAAGGACCTCATCTATTTCCCGGGCACCCGTCCGTATCAAAACGCCTGGCAACAGACCATTGCCGCGGCGGAAGCTTACAACGAGCCGGGGCGCTTCACCGCCTTCATCGGATATGAATGGACGTCCAACACCAACGCCATGAATCTCCATCGCAATGTGATCTTCCGCGACAACGGCGACAAGGCGAGCCGTGTCGAGCCGTACACAACCATGAAACCGCTCGGCAGCGACAATCCCGTCGATTTGTGGAAATGGATGGCCGCGTACGAGGAGAAGACCGGCGGCAAGGTACTGGCCATCGCCCACAACGGCAATCTGAGCAACGGTCTCATGTTCCCCATGGTCGAGGCCTTCGGCAAGAAGCTCGACCGCGACTATGTTGAAACGCGCGCCAAGTGGGAAAGGCTCTACGAAACCACGCAAACCAAGGGCACCGGCGAGAGTCATCCTTTCCTCTCGCCCAACGATGAATTTGCCAACTTCGAGATCTGGGACAAGGGCAATCTCGACGGCAGCGTCGTGAAGAAAAAGGAGATGCTCGAATTCGAGTACGCGCGCTCGGCGTTCAAGAACGGGCTGGTGCTGGAAGCGAAGCTCGGCGCGAACCCGTACAAGTTCGGCCTCATCGGCAGCAGCGATGCGCATACCGCTCTTTCCGCGATGGAGGAGGAAAACTTCTTCGGCAAGACCGCGCCGCAGGAGCCCAGCCCGGAACGCCTGACCAAGGCCTTCTTCAAGAACCCCAAGACCGGCGTGACGGTCATGGACTGGGAAGTCGGCGCTTCCGGCTACGCCGCGGTGTGGGCGACCGACAATACGCGCGAGGCGCTGTGGGACGCAATGGAGCGCAAGGAAACCTACGCCACCACCGGCCCGCGCATGATCGTGCGCTTCTTCGGCGGCTGGGAGTTCGAGCCGGCTGACGCGAACAACCGCATGCCCGCGGCCATCGGCTACGGCAAAGGCGTTCCGATGGGCGGCGACCTGAGCGGCGCTCCGAAAGGCAAGTCGCCTACGTTCCTTGCCGCGGCGCTGAAGGACCCCATCGGCGCAAACCTCGACCGCATCCAGATCATCAAGGGCTGGGTTGACAAGGACGGCAAGGCGCAGGAGCGCATTTACGACGTGGCCGTGTCCGGCGGACGCAAGATCGACGCCGACGGCCGCGCCAAGACGCCGGTTGGCAGCACCGTGGACGTGGAGAACGCGACCTGGACCAACACCATCGGCGCGCCGGAGCTGATCGCCGTATGGAAAGACCCGGCCTTCGACCCGGCGCAGCGGGCGTTCTACTATGTGCGCGTGATCGAGATCCCGACGCCGCGCTGGACTGCCTACGACGCGAAACGCTTTGGCGTGAAGCCGCTGCCGGGCACGCCGATGATGCTGCAGGAGCGGGCGTACACCTCGCCGATCTGGTACCAGCCGGGCGCATGACGAGGCGGCTGCGGTAAACCATATTCAGAAGGACCCGCCCGGCACTGGCAAAAGTGCCGCCGGCTGCCCGCGGACAGTTTCCCGAACCAATTCCATGCGAGATACAGGAGGCTGATATGAAGACCCGCACTCCGTGTCGTACGCACCTCGGCCATGTCGCAACCACACTGTTGGTCGCTGGACTGTTCATCCCGACTGGTTCGCCGGCCTCGGACTTCTGGCCGATCGCAACGCGACTGTCATGGTGGCAATGGCCATCGGCGCGCTTTCGGTATCGGCCGCGATATTTCTGATCCTGGAGTTGGATACTGCGTACGAAGGCGTGA
>JBOIFZ010000081.1:0-5766 GCA_050741735.1 Burkholderiales bacterium | reverse complement strand
ATGCGCCGCCTCTGTGTCCTGGTCCTGTTCGCGTTCCTGATCTCCGCCTGCGGCCAGAAGGGCCCGCTCTATCTGCCGAAGGAAGAGCAAAAGCCCAGAAAAACCGAAGAAGGAACCATCGAGAAGTGAGTTTTTTTTCCCAGCGCAACGGCGCGCTGCACGCTGAAGACGTGCCGCTTTCGCGCATTGCCGAGGAATTCGGCACGCCGTGCTATGTCTACTCGCACGCGGCATTGACAGACGCCTTCCAGCGTTACGATCGCGCCTTTGGCGCGCGTGCGCACCTGATCTGCTATGCGGTCAAGGCCAATTCCAATCTGGCGATCCTCAATCTTTTCGCCCGGCTGGGCAGCGGATTCGACATCGTCTCCGGCGGCGAACTGGCGCGGGTCATCGCCGCCGGAGGAGACCCCGCGAGGACGGTGTTCTCCGGCGTGGGCAAGACCCGCGAGGAAATGCGGCAGGCGCTTACAGCCGGGGTTCTGTGTTTCAACGTGGAATCGGAAAGCGAGCTGGAGCGCCTCAACCAGGTCGCGAAGGAGATGGGCAAGAAGGCGCCGGTGAGCCTGCGGCTCAACCCCAACGTGGACGCCAAGACTCACCCGTATATTTCCACTGGACTCAAGGAAGACAAGTTCGGGGTGACGTTCGAGGATGCGCTGCGAATCTACCGCAAGGCGCATGCCGCAGCGAACCTGAAAGTCATCGGCATCGATTGCCACATTGGCTCCCAGCTCACCGAACTGGCGCCATTCCTGGACGCCTTCCGCAAGCTGGTGAACCTCGTCGACATGCTGGCGTCGGAAGGTATCAGGCTGGACCATCTGGACCTGGGCGGCGGCCTGGGAATCCGCCACCGTGACGAGACGCCGCCCGAACCGGGTCAGTACGTAAAAGCGCTGCTCAATCTGGTTGGCGACCGCGAACAGCAGATTCTGCTGGAGCCGGGACGTTCCATGGTCGGCAATGCCGGCCTGCTGCTCACCCGTGTCGAGTATCTCAAGCATGGCGACGCAAAGAACTTTGTGGTCGTGGATGCGGCGATGAACGATCTGATACGTCCGGCTCTCTACGACGCCTATCACGAGATTCGGCCGGTTCGCGAATCAGCGAGTGGCACGAGCCGCTACCAGATCGTTGGCCCGATTTGCGAAAGCGGTGACTTTCTGGGCCACGATCGTGATCTCGCCGTACGTGAAGGCGACCTGCTAGCGGTGATGTCCGCCGGCGCCTACGGCATGAGCATGAGCTCCAACTACAACTCGCGACCACGCGCGGCCGAAGTGATGGTGGACGGCGGGCGCATTCATCTGATACGCGAACGCGAGAAAGTCGAAGAATTGTTTGCCGGAGAACGACTGCTGCCCTGATCCATTGGCGCAGCGCGTGGAACTTACGTTGCGCAGGAGGTTCTATTCCTAGAGAAGTTCACCGGCCGCAGATGGTAAACTTTGCGCGGCCTCACATTCCTAGCAGCCAACGACAACATGATCGTTTTCAATCTTTCTTGCGAAAAGGCCCACCGATTTGAAGGGTGGTTCGGCTCGGCAGACGACTTTGCCGTACAGGTGAAGGGCGGAAGCATTGCCTGCCCGCTGTGCGGCTCCCTCGAGATCGCCAGGCAGCCTTCGGCGCCCTACGTCAGCACACGCGGCAGCGAACCGTCGCAGGAACCGCAATCGGTCATGGTCGCCAATGCCGCCCAGTTCTTGCACAAGAAGTTCATGGAATACGTGGTCCAGAACACCGAGGATGTCGGCAGGCGGTTTCCGGATGAGGCACGGCGGATTTTCTACAAGGAAGTTGCCGAGCGCGCAATTCGCGGCACTGCGTCGATGAAAGAAGTGACCGAACTGAAGAAAGAGGGAATCGACGTTGTCGCTGTTTCCGGTATTCCGGTTACGCCAAAGACACTCCACTGACCCACCTCACCCCCTCTCCACTACGTGAAGAGGGCGGAGGGTAAGGCGGGCGACCTCAAGGTCGCCCGTTTTTATTTCACTCTCCGTCTTTGTGGGAGCGGACACATGGCGAATAGTTTAAATTTGAGTCCTTTCTCGGTTGCGAGTGCTTGGTGGCAATAGCTGTCACTGAGGCCTCGTTCAAAGGGACCAAAATGGCGAGCTTTTTTTGTTCCCTCTCCCTTTCGCGGGAGAGGGCCAGGGAGAGGGGGTGAGGTGGTCGTTCACCGTCCTCGCCGGCGCGGTCGCCGTGGTCTCGACCGCCTCAATCCTGATCCGGCTGGCGCAAGCCGAAGGCGCTTCTTCGCTCACGATCGCCGCGGTGCGGCTGGGGCTGGCCGCTGCGATTCTGGCGCCTTTCGCCTGGCTGAAAGCGGGGCGGGAAATCATACGGCTGGGCCGACGCGAGCTGGGCCTGTGCCTGCTGTCCGGACTGTTTCTGGCCATACACTTCTGGACCTGGATCTCCTCGCTGGAATACACGTCGGTGGCAAGCAGTGCAGCGCTGGTTACCACCAATCCGCTCTGGGTCGGGTTGGCTTCTGCAGTGCTGCTGCGCGAACGTCCCGCGCCTGTTGCACTCGCGGGCATTGCGCTCACCGTCGCCGGCAGCGTGCTGATTTTTGTAGCCGATTCCGCCGCAAGCGAAACAACTGCGACAAACCCGCTCCTGGGCAATGCGCTGGCGCTGGTCGGAGCGATCTCCGCGTCGGGCTATCTGCTGGTGGGGCGCGCATTGCGCGCGCGTATATCGCTCACCGCGTATGTCTGGCTGGCCTACACGGTGGCGGCGATGCTGCTGGTCGCCGCGGTGGCGGCAAGCGGCACCTCGCTGGCGGCATTGTCGGTGCCGGCATGGGGATTCATGGCATTGCTTGCGATCGGCCCGCAGCTCGTCGGACACACCACTTTCAACTGGGCCGTGAGACGGCTCACTGCCACCTTCGTCGCGATCGCGATCCTGGGCGAACCGGTCGGCGCCGCGATCCTCGCGTGGGTCTTCTTCGAAGAAGGGTTCACCACGCTCCAGTTGATCGGTTTCGTGCTGTTGCTCGCCGGCATCTTCGTCGCCGCGCGCGGGGAGAAATCTCGTGAGGTCCAGAACTGAAAGCCTCGCCGCAAAAATAAAATTATTACCACGAAGACACTCAGTTCAGTACCCCCTTGAGGGGTGCGAAGGGCACGAAGGGACACGGGATGGATAAAGGGTGGATACAGGGGACGCTACCCTTTTTTATCGTCCTTCCCGGTCGTCCCCGTGCTCGATACCGTAACGCACGCCCCGTAAGCTTCTCCAGTTTCCGGATGAATTTCTCCGAACCGCAGGGCAAGCCTTTGTCGCCCGCAATGGGTTACGCTCCAGTTCCTTTAACCAACCCAGATCGACGTGGCGATCCTAATCGGTATAAAATAACTGCTCGCGCAGATTGCCCCGCCGGGTGATGTGATGGGGGACTTGAGCGGTAATCGTTACTTACACCAGGAGGAAGATATGAAAAAGTCAACAGGGGTCTTGGCAATTTTTGCCGTAACGTTGGGTCTGGTAGCCACGTCTGCGCATGCCCAAGATGCAGCGAAAGTCTGTCCCAACAATTTTAAGGTAATTGCAGAAGACGAAACGGCGCGGGTCCTGCATTTCACCCAGAAAAAAGGTGAGAAATGTGGCATGCATTCTCACCCTTATATTGCAGCTTACATAATCAAGGCTGGTCAACTTACCTACGTTGCGCCAGACGGATCAAAAAAGGAAGGTCCTAAAATGAAGGTGGGCGACGCTTTGTTGCGGGGACCGACAACCCATGCGCATGAAGCGGCTCCCAGTGATGTTGAGGCGATCGTCGTCGAGTTAAAGAAGTAACCCGTCCAGGCAGATTCGGACTGAACCCATTGCGTGCGAGCGCAGTGGGTTTTTTGTACCCCTGAGCATTGATTGTCGCGTTGTGTCTTCGTGGTGACATTCTCGGTTTTGCAGTTTTATTCAGACCCGGCGCATGCCCGCTGCAACGTCGGCGTAGGCGCGGAAGGGGCGCTTTACGTCCTCAGCCAGGCCGCAGTGGGTAACTTGCCCGGCGTGCACCTGCAAGCCGTTCGCGAGCCCCGCATCTTCAGACAGCGCGTCGAGTCCGTGGTCGGCAAGCCTGAGTACGTAGGGGAAAGTCGCCTGCGTCAGCGCCATCGTCGCGGTGCGCGCGCAGGCCGAGGGCATGTTGGGCACGCAGTAGTGCACCACGCCTTCTTCCACGAACAGCGGCTGCGAGTGCGAAGTCGGGCGCGAGGTCTCGGCGATGCCGCCCTGGTCGATCGCAATGTCCACCAGCACCGAACCCGGCCGCATGCGTTGCAGGAGCTTGCGCGAGATCAGCCTGGGGGCGAGCTTGCCGGGCACGAGAAGCGCTCCGATCACCAGGTCGGCGTGTGCGACCTGCTCTGCAATCGCCAGCGCTTCCGAGTAACAGGTTTTCACCCGGCCGCGGTAAACCTCGTCGAGATGCGCGAGGCGCTCAAGGTCGACATCGAGCACCGTGACGTCGGCGCCCATGCCGGCCGCGATCTGCACTGCGTTCGCGCCGGCGGCGCCGGCACCGATCACCGTCACCCTGGCCGGCGCGACTCCGGGCACTCCGCCGAGCAGCACGCCGCTGCCGCCATTGGCCATCTGCAACGCCCAGGCACCCACCTGTACCGAGAGCCTGCCGGCGATCCGCGACATCGGCGCCAGCAACGGCAAGCGGCCCTGCGCGTCGGTGACCGTCTCATAAGCGATTCCGCTGACGCCGCAAGCCAGCAATGCGGCGAGCAACTCAGGGTCCGGCGCCAGGTGCAGAAAGGCATACAGGATCTGCCCGCGGCGCGGGAGGCCGAACTCCGCCGGCTGCAACTCCTTGACTTTCACCACCATGTCCGCGGCAAAGACTTCCTTCGTGGAAGCAACAATGCGCGCGCCAGCGGACCTGAAGTCGCTATCGGCAAATCCGATGCGTGCGCCGGCACCGGTCTCGACGCAGACCTGGTGGCCGCGTTCACACAGCGCATGGACGCCCGCCGGCGAGAGCCCTACGCGGTATTCGTGATCCTTGATTTCTCTCGGTACGCCGACCAGCATGCGAAACCCTCTCTAGCAGCAAGAACCTTGACGCAAAGGCGCGAAGGCGCAAAGACAGACGACAAACGAACGTGAGTTCGAAGACCTTGATGGACAGGCGGGCACGTATTCGCCCGAGTGCACGAATGGGAGTCGCCCAGCCCGACTCCCGCTATTATCGATCCCCGTTCCGGGTTTCTTTGCGACTTCGCGCCTTTGCGTCGAATCTTATTTGTTTTCCTGGAGAAATGCGGTGCGGAACAGGACACTTGCCAACAACTGTACCCGCCAGGGGGCGTGCCTGCAATCAGGCTACCTGGGAGCGTGCCGACGATGGAGGGGACGCGGAACGCTGCTGCTTCAGCAGGTAAAGCAACCGGATGATCAGGAGCAGGGCGAGCAGCGAGGCAAAGATGAACGGTTCGGTGATGTCTTTCTTCACCAGCCACCAGAAATGCAATACGCCGAGCGTGGCGATCGCGTACACCAGCCGATGCAGGAGTTGCCAGCGCCTGGCACCGAGGCGCTTCACCATCGCATTGGTGGAAGTCACCGCAAGCGGGATCAGCAGCACAAATGCGCTGAAACCCACGGTAATGAAGGGCCGCTTGCCGACATCCTTGACGATCTCCATCCAGTCGAAGAACTGGTCGAGCCAGATGTAAGTGACGAAGTGCAGGTTGACGTAGAAGAATGCGAACAACCCGAGCATCCGCCGCAACC
>JBOIFZ010000080.1:0-10632 GCA_050741735.1 Burkholderiales bacterium | reverse complement strand
GCGTTGATCGGTTTCGCCGGACCGCGGGTGATCGAACAGACCGTGCGCCAGACTTTGCCGGAGGGCTTTCAGCGCGCCGAGTTCCTGCTTGAGCATGGCGCCATCGACATGATCGTCGATCGCCGGCAGATACGCGACAAGCTCGCCATCCTGATCACGCTGCTGATGCGTGCTCCCGCTGCATGAACTTTTTCCTACAGGGCTTTCACCGCAGAGGGCGCGGAGGATTCTTTTCTATACCCCCTTGAGGGGTACGCAAAGGAAACCGAATTTGGATGAACCGCCAAGCTGCAAACTGCGCTCAACAAGAGCGATGTCGAATTTGCTTTCGTGCCCCGTTCTTCAATAACGACATTTTCGTCTTGATTTTCCTCTGCGTACCCCTCAAGGGGGTATAGAAAAGAATCCTCCGCGCACCCCTCAAGGGGGTACTGAAAAGAGTCCTCTGCGGTTAAGAGTTGTGTTGCAGAAAGAATCAATTGTCCGTTGATCGCGTCATCGCGCCGCAGTCGCTCTCCGACTGGCTTTCCTATCTCGATCGCATCCACCCCTCCGCCATCGACATGGGACTGGATCGCGTTGCCCGCGTGCGCGATCGTCTCGGTCTGATCCCCGCTTTCCCGATCATTGCAGTGGCCGGCACCAACGGCAAAGGCTCGGTGTGCGCGATGCTGGAGAGCATTCTTTCCAGCGCCGGTTACAAGGTCGGCGTCTACACCTCGCCGCACCTGCTGCGTTACAACGAGCGGGTGCGGGTGCAGGGGCAGGAAGCGGTGGATGAGTCACTGGTGCACGCGTTTACGCGCATCGAGCAGGCGCGCGGCGAAGTCTCGCTCACTTACTTCGAGTTCGGCACGCTGGCGGCGATGGACGCCTTCATCCGCGAGCGGGTGGAACTTGCCATCCTCGAAGTCGGCCTGGGCGGAAGGCTGGACGCGGTGAACGCATTCGATTCCGATTGTGCCGTGGTGACCAGCGTGGATTTCGACCATATGGAATTCCTCGGCAACAACCGGGACAGCATCGGAGCCGAGAAGGCCGGGATTTTCCGTGCCGGCCGGCCAGCGATTTGCGGCGAGGGGGATGCGCCCGCCGGGCTGCTCGGGCGCGCGGAGGAAATTGGCGCGAAGCTGCATCTGATCGGGCGCGACTATGGTTTCGATGCCGATCCGAATCAATGGCAGTTCTGGAGTGCGCTGGGCAAACGTTCGGCGCTGCCGTACCCCGCGCTGCGCGGCGATTATCAGCTTGGCAACGCCGCCACCGCTTTGTGCGCATTGGAGCAATTGAAGGACCGGTTGCCGGTGGACATGGGTGCAATCCGGCGCGGGCTGCTGGACGTGCAGTTGCCGGGCCGCTTTCAGGTATTGCCCGGCCGGCCCATGGTGATCCTCGATGTCGGCCATAACCCGCACGCTGCCCGTGCCCTGGCCTCAAGTCTGCGCCGGCTGCCTGGCGGCGGCAGAACGACTGCGGTGTTCGCGATGCTCAGGGACAAGGACATCGAAGGCGTGGCGGCAGCGATGCGGGACGACGTGAACGAGTGGCTTGTCGCCGGCCTTTCCGGTCCTCGCGGTGCCGACGCCGAACGAATCGGGCAGGCTCTGTCAGCCGCGCGAGTCAGCGTTCCGGTGGCAAAGTTCGACACCCCGGGGCACGCCTATCAACATGCGATCAGATCGGCTGGCCAAAATGATAAAATTTTGGTGTTTGGCTCCTTTTACACGGTGGGTGCGGTGCTGGCAGCGCGCAGGTGAATCCGGCGCCGATTCACGACGATATGGCGAAAGCGATTAGCGACGAAGAACTGCAACTGAAGAAACGTGCGCGGCGGCGGCTGGTGGGGGCAATAGCACTGGTGCTCCTGGTCGTCGTGTTTCTGCCGATGCTCCTCGACAGCGAGCCGAAGCCGCTGAACCAGGACATCGCCATCACCATTCCGCCGCTGCCCGGCCCTGATTCATCCTCCCGGCCCGCAACCGCTCCGGCCGGCGTTGTCCCCGCGAGCCCCGTCATGCCCACCGCCAAGACCGAGACTGCGCCGCCGGTCCGGCCTGCGCCTGCGCCGGTTGCGGTGCCGAAGGCCAAGACGCCCAAGCCCGAACCCAGGCCGGCGCCAGTGCAGCCAGCCAAGACCAGCGAGGATTTCGTAGTGCAACTCGGCGCATTCTCCAATGCCGCCAACGCCCGGGCGCTGCAGCGCAAGCTGCAGGAAAACAAGTTCAAGGCCTACACCGAGGTCATCAAGAGTTCCGACGGCGAAAGGACGCGCGTACGCGTCGGCCCCTACGACTCGCGCGAAGCGGCAGAAAAGGCGCGCCAGCGCATGCGCGCTCTGAAGCTGGTGATCGGCGATGCCACCGTGGTACGGCAGGGTGACTGAGCCCGCAGACCGGGGATTATGCGAAAGCCGCCCTTGAATCCCCGTCCCGCAATGACCATCTACCCGGTTCACCGGGGCGCGAACCGCTCCCGATGACGGTTTTCGACTTCATCGTCATCGCAATCGTGGCGGTATCGGTGGGGATAAGCATCTGGCGCGGAATGGTGCGTGAAGTGCTGGCGCTGGCCTCGTGGATTGGGGCATTCTGGATTGCCAAGGAATTGGCCGGGTTTACCGCGACCTGGCTGCCGGATTCGGTGACCAATCCCGGGTTGAGGCTGATGTTCGGTTTCATCGCGATCATGCTTGCCAGCCTGCTGGTGTTCAGCCTCACTAGCATGCTGATCGTGCACCTGGTGAAAGTCGCGGGCCTTACCGCCTCGGACCGGATGCTGGGTGCGGCGTTCGGACTGTTGCGCGGCTTGTTGGTCGCGGTGACCGTCGTGCTGCTCGGCGGGATGACTTCGGCGCCGCGCGAGCCTTACTGGCGCGATGCATTGTTGTCGGCGCCGCTGGAGGCGGCGGCACTGTGGGTAAAGCCCTGGCTGCCGCGCGACGTGGCCCGCAGGGTCAGCTTCGAATGAGCGGATTAGACTATACTTACGCCTGCATTGTGCCGGCTGCCGGGCCAGTGCCAGTGGGTGTGGAGGCCTGAACCATGTGTGGAATTCTGGGCGTTGTAGCCAAATCGCCGGTGAACCAGCTGCTCTATGACGGGCTGCAGGTGCTGCAGCACAGGGGTCAGGACGCCGCCGGAATTGTCACCGCCGAAGGCAGCAAGTTCCAGATGCACAAGGGCGGCGGATTGGTCCGGGACGTGTTCCGCACCCGCGACATGCGCCACCTGGTCGGCAACATCGGCATCGCCCATTGCCGTTATCCCACCGCCGGATCCGCCTTCTCCTTCGCCGAAGCCCAGCCGCTGTACGTGAATTCCCCGTTCGGCATCGTGCTCGCCCACAACGGCAATCTCACCAACGCCGAACAACTCAAGCGCGATCTGTTCCGCCAGGACCTGCGCCACGTCAACACCAATTCCGACTCGGAAGTGCTGCTTAACGTGCTCGCACACGAGCTGCAGGAGGCCGCCAACGGCTACCAGCTCGATCCGCCGACCATCTTCCAGGCGGTGTCCGGCGTGCACCGTCGCTGTCGCGGCGCTTACGCAGTGGTGGCAATGATCGCCGGTTATGGGCTGCTGGCGTTCCGCGATCCTTACGGCATCCGCCCGCTGGTGGTGGGCGTGGCAAAAAAAACGGAAAAAGGCGCGGAATACCTGGTGGCCTCGGAGAGCGTGGCGCTCGATACTCTGGGTTTCGAGCGGGTGCGCGACGTGGCACCCGGCGAGGCGATATTCATCGATTACGACGGCAACTTCTACGGCCGCCAGTGCGCCGCGAATCCGCAGCACAGTCCCTGCATTTTCGAGTTCGTGTACCTGGCCCGCCCCGACTCGGTGATCGACGGCATTTCGGTGTACGAGACGCGCATGCGCATGGGCGCGAGCCTGGCCGAGAAGATCAAGCGCGAGTATCGCGACTTGGACATCGACGTGGTGATTCCGATCCCGGATTCCAGCCGCCCCTCGGCGATGGAACTTGCCGAGAATCTCGGGCTGCCTTACCGGGAAGGGTTCATCAAGAACCGCTACATCGGCCGCACCTTCATCATGCCGGGCCAGGAAGTGCGCAAGAATTCGGTGCGCCAGAAACTGAACGCCATCGGCATGGAATTCAAGGGCAAGAATGTGATGCTGGTGGACGATTCGATCGTGCGCGGCACCACCAGCCGGGAGATCGTGCAGATGGCGCGCGACGCCGGCGCTCGCAAGGTCTATTTCGCGTCCGCGGCTCCGCCGGTGCGCTATCCCAACGTGTACGGTATCGACATGCCCACCTCGCGCGAGCTCATCGCGACCGGCCGCACCGACGACGAGATTGCCCGCGAGATTGGTGCCGACCGCCTGATCTATCAGGACTTGGAAGCCCTGATCGACGACGTGCGCTCGGTCAGTCCGAAAATCGAGCATTTCGAGACTTCGTGCTTCAACGGCATCTATGTCACCGGCGACATCACGCCGGAGTACCTTGCTGACGTCGAGGCGCAGCGCAACGACGGCGAGTTGTCGCGCCGCGAGGCCAACGTTACCCAACTGGACCTGAACCTGGCGACTGCCGAATAGACTTCTCATCCATGCTCCGGCGCCGGCGATTGACAGCCCCGGGCGCCTGGAGTAGCGTGTGATTTCGCGCCGATTTGACGAACAGCTTGCGGGCGCGTAACAAATACTGCTAAAGCGTGCGTCGGATTCCGGACCCGCTTAGCGAAAGCTCAAGCGGGTTTTCTTTTTTTCGGCTGCCGCGAATGCGGCGCGCATCACGAACGGGACAATGCAATGAGGTGGGACGAACTGGAACTGGAAACGCTGGCGGTGCGCGCGGGCATACACCGCAGCCAGTTCAACGAACATTCGGAAGCGCTGTATCTGACATCGAGCTTCGTCTTCAAGGATGCAGCCGAGGCGGCGGCGCGTTTTTCCGGCGCGGATCCGGGAATGGTGTACTCGCGCTACACCAATCCCACGGTGAGTGCATTGCAGGAGCGCCTCGCCGCGCTGGAGGGGGCGGAATGCTGCATAGCCACGGCATCCGGCATGTCGGCGATCCTCGGCTGCGTGATGGCGCTGATGAAAACCGGCACCCATATCGTCTCATCGCGCAGCATTTTCGGCGCGACCGTGCAGTTGTTCGGCAACGTAATGCAGCGCTTCGGCGTCGACACCACGTTCGTGCCGGCGACCGACGTAGCCGCATGGGAACAGGCGATGCGCCCGAACACGCGGTTGCTGTTCCTTGAAACGCCCTCCAATCCGCTGACCGAGATTTCCGATGTGGCGGCATTGGCGGATGTGGCGCACCGGCATGGCGCGCTGCTGGTGGTGGACAACTGCTTCTGCAGCCCGGTGCTGCAGCGGCCGCTCGAACTCGGCGCCGACATCGTCATGCATTCCGCGACCAAGTATCTGGACGGCCAGGGCCGGGTACTTGGCGGCGCGGTGCTGGGCAAGCGCGAGCTGATTCTCGACAGCATGACCGCTTTCCTGCGCAGTTGCGGCCCGACGCTGTCGCCGTTCAATGCCTGGGTGATCCTGAAAGGCCTGGAGACGCTGGGCCTGCGCATGCAGGCGCACTCCAAGGGGGCGCTGGTGCTGGCACAGTGGCTGGAGCAGCACCCAAAAGTGGAACGCGTCTATTACCCGGGACTGGCTTCGCATCCTCAGCATGCCCTGGCGATGCGCCAGCAGAAGAGTGGCGGCGGGATCGTCTCTTTCGACGTGAAGGGCGGGCGTGAAGCGGCGTGGGAGGTGGTGGATTCGACCCAGTTGATTTCCATCACCGCGAACCTCGGCGATACCAAGACCACAATCACCCATCCGGCCAGCACCACGCACGGGCGCATTGCGCCGGAGGCGCGCAGGGAGGCGGGAATTGGCGAGGGCTTGTTGCGCATCGCGGTGGGCCTGGAAGCCGTCTCGGACATCAAGGCCGACCTGGCGCGCGGTCTGTCGAAGGTGTAGCAGCCGGTTACTTGACAGGTACGGCGCGGCAACCGGCCGCATCGCAAAGCAGGTACGACCCCTGTTCGTACCAGTCGGCCAGCACCCAGCGTTCGCAGCGGCGGCCATCCACGACGTGCTCGTGCCGCGCCGGCCTGTGGGTGTGGCCGTGGATCAGCCGCGGGTAGGCGTGGCTCCTCAGCACTTCTTCGACCGTTGCCGGCGCCACGTCCATGATCGCAACGTCCTTTACCCGCTTGGCCTGCTCGCTCTGGCCGCGAACGTCTTGCGCCATGCGCACGCGTTCGGCCAGCGGCTTGGCGAGGAAGGCCTCCTGCCATGCAGCGTCGCGCACCATGGCGCGGAATTTCTGGTATTCCGCGTCGTCGCTGCACAGCGTGTCCCCGTGCATCAGCAGGGTGGGCGGACCGTACAGGTTGATCAAGGTCGGGTCGGTCAGCAGTTGCATGCCGCTTTCGCGCAAGAACCGGCTGCCGATCAGGAAGTCGCGATTTCCGTGCATGAAACTCAGGCGCACGCCGCGACCGGCGAGGGCGCGGAATGCGGCCGCGACCTCCCGGCTGATAGGCTGATCGAGTGCGTCGTCGCCGATCCAGTACTCGAACAAGTCGCCGAGCACGTACAAGGCCTCGGCCGCCGGTGCGGTGTCGCGAAGAAAGCGCATCAGCCCCTCGGTCGCCGCCGGCCGGTCGGGAGACAGATGCAGGTCGGAGATAAAAAGCGTATGCAGCACTGAAGGCAAGGATGAAGGATGAAGGATGAAGGCGGAAGGATGAAGTAAGGCGTGCGCAGGCAACCACAAAGGTAACAGCAAGCTACCAAGGGCTGCCGATGATCTGATTCCGGTTCTCTTGGTGTCTTGGTGCCTTGGTGGTTGGTTTTATTTCATCCTTCATCCTTCAGCCGTCATCCTTGTTCTACGACTTCCACTTTCTTGATGACGACGTCTTCTTTCGGGACGTCCTGGTGCATTCCGCTGGTGCCGGTGGCCACACCTTTGATTTTGTCGACTGCTTCGCGGCCCTCGACCACGCGCCCGAACACGCAGTAGCCGTAGGCATCCGTGGTGGTGGCCCGAAAGTTGAGGAAATCGTTGTCGGCGATGTTGATGAAGAATTGCGCGGTGGCCGAGTGCGGATCGGGCGTGCGCGCCATGGCAACGGTGTAGGCCTCGTTCTTGAGCCCGTTCTCGGCCTCGTTCCTGATCGCCGCCCGCGTGGTCTTCTGCTTCATGCCGGGCTCGAATCCGCCACCCTGGACCATGAAGCCGTTGATCACGCGATGGAAGACGGTGTTGTCGTAAAAACCGTCGCTGACGTACTGCAGGAAGTTTGCCACGCTGCCGGGCGCCTTTGCGGCATCGAGCTCGAGGACGATGTCACCCAGCGAAGTTTGCAGTTTCACGCGGCTCATTTCGCCTCCACCAACCTGACGTCCTGAATCACCACTTCCTGCTGCGGCACATCCTTGGGAAAAGGGCCGCCCGGACCGGTCGCAAGCTGGGCGATCTTGTTGACCACGTCCATTCCCTTCACCACTTTTCCGAAAACTGCATAGCCGTATCCGCTTGCGGTCGGAGCGGTATGGTTCAGGAACGCATTGTCGGCGACGTTGATGAAGAACTGCGCGGTCGCGGCGTGTGGATTCCGTGTTCGCGCCATCGCGATCGTCCCGGTCTCGTTTTTCAGCCCGTTGGCCGCTTCGTTCTGGACCGGATCGCGGGTGGCTTTCTGGTTGAAGTCCTGCGAGAAGCCGCCGCCCTGGATCATGAATCCGGGGATAACCCGATGGAATACCGTGCCCTTGTAGAAATCGCTTTGCACGTACTCGAGGAAGTTTTTCACCGTTTGCGGTGCCTTGTCGGGATAAAGCTCGACGGTGATGGTGCCGAGATTGGTCTTCAGCTCCACCTGCGGATTGGCGGCGATGGCGATCGTGCTGCTTAACAAAAAAGCGCAGATGGCGCCCAATAACTTCTTCATGACATATCCTTCGATGCGAATTTGAATTTACTCGGCCCTTGAACCTCGGCCCTCGGACCTGCTTTTATGCCGCCCCTTCGTATACGATCCGCCACCTGTCGCCTTCCTTGATCCAGAAGTGGCGTTTCTTCATCCGGTTGGAGAGATTGCTGCCAGGCATACGATGCGCCAGCCGCGGCGCTTGAACCTGCCTGATGTCGGCGTGACAGAACACTTAGTTCATCCTTTCCTGGACGATCAGCCAGCGGTCGTTGTTCTTCGCGAGCGTCAGCGTCTTGGCTCCGGAGGTGTTCACCATGTCGGACTTGTAACCTTGGCGAAAGCTCACGATGGCCCGGCCATTCGCATCTAAAGAGACTTTCGGCGAGCCCACCGTGACTTCGATCGACTTCGGCTTGGTGATGCGATCGCGCCGGGTGGCTTCCCAGGCCGCGCGCGGCTCGCCGCCGGGCACCTGGAAGCCGGGCGCGTAGTGCGCGAGGTACGCATCCGCGTCCTTCGCCGACCAGGCCTTGGCCCAGCCCATCACCGCAGCCAGCACCGCCTCGGTTTCCGCCTTGCTCGGTGCAGGCGGCTTCGGTGGCGGCTGTTTCTTGTCCTTTGGGGCGGGTGTTGCCGCGGCCGCGATCGTGGTGTCGGTTACGCCCGACTGCGAAGTCCCCTTGCCCGGCACCACGCTGCTGGAGAACAGATCCTTGATCATCGCCAGCTTGGTTTGCGCGGCGGCGTTGCCGCGGTCCAGCTGCAACGCCTTGTCGTAGGCTTCGCTCGCAATCTTGGCGTACACGTCGCCGAGGTTCTCGTGGGCGACGGCGTAACTCGGATGCGTACGGATCGCCATCTCGAGCGATTTGCGCGCCTTGTCGTACTGCCCCTGCGAGGCATACAGGACTGCAAGATTGTTGTAGGGTTCGGGTAACTCCGGGTAATCGTCGGTCAGGGCCGTAAACACCTTGATCGCGTCATTCGGTTTGTTCTGCTCGGTGAGGATCACTCCCTTGAGGAAGCGTGCGCGCGAGTCGCGTGGATTGGCGGCGATCGCGGCTTCGATCTTTTCCAGCGCGGCCGCATGGTTGTCCTGCTTGAACAAACGGCTGGCATCGTCGTAATTGTCTGCGACCGCCAGCCTGCACTGCAGTGCAAGTGCAAGCAGTGCGGCGCCCAGTGCTGCGGTTTGCAATCGGCCCATGTGCTAAACTTTACCTCAATAAGAAACGATAGGTTATTGTAAATAATAGTAGATTCTATCAACAGGGCGCCCTGTTCGACAATCCGAGAGCGCCCAGGCCTGCCGGCCCCGTTTGGCGGCGCCGTGCACCCGACCCAGATTGATTCCCGATGCTGAAGATTTATAACTCGCTCACTCGCGCCAAGGAGACTTTTACCCCGATATTCGCCGGAAAGGTGGGAATGTACGTGTGCGGGATGACCGTGTACGACTACTGCCACCTTGGCCACGCGCGGGTGATGGTGGTGTTCGACGTGGTCAAGCGCTGGCTGGTCGCCGGCGGCTTCGACACCACTTACGTGCGCAACATCACCGACATCGACGACAGGATCATCAAACGCGCCGCCGAGAACAACGAATCCATCGAGAAGTTGACCGCGCGTTTCATCGAGGCGATGAACGAGGACACGGCTGCGCTCGGCGTGCACAAGCCCGATATCGAACCGCGCGCGACCGCCAACGTTCCGCAGATGGTCACGCTTATCGCCGCGCTGATCGACAAGGGCCTGGCCTACCCGGCACAGAATGGCGACGTGTATTACTCGGTGCACAGATTTCCCGGCTACGGCAAGCTGTCCGGCAAGACGCTGGACGAACTGCGCGCCGGCGAGCGCGTGCAAGTCGATGCCAACAAGCGCGATCCTCTCGACTTCGTGCTGTGGAAATCGGCGAAGCCGGGCGAGCCGGCCTGGGATTCGCCATGGGGCAAGGGGCGGCCCGGATGGCACATCGAGTGCTCGGCGATGAGCGAACGCTACCTGGGCAGCCACTTCGACATCCACGGCGGCGGCCAGGACCTGCAGTTTCCGCATCACGAGAACGAGATCGCCCAGTCGGAGGGCGCGCACAGCCACGCGTTCGTGAACTACTGGATGCACAACGGCTTCGTGCGCGTGGACAACGAGAAGATGTCGAAGTCGCTCGGCAATTTCTTCACCGTGCGCGAAGTGCTGGCGAAGTACGATGCCGAGGTCATCCGCTTTTTCATCGTCCGCGCGCACTATCGCAGTCCGCTGAACTACTCCGACCAGCACCTGGATGAAGCCAGGCAGGCGCTGACCCGGCTCTATACCGCGCTGAAAGCGGTGCCGGCGCAGGCTGGCAATTTGGACTGGAGCGAGCCGCACGCGGCGCGCTTTCGCGCTGCGATGAACGACGACTTCAATACTCCGGAAGCGGTCGCGGTGTTGTTCGATCTCGCCAACGAAGTCAATCGCACCCAGTCCTCGACCGCAGCCACGCTGCTCAAGTCGCTTGGTGCCGCGCTGGGCCTGCTGCAACGGGACCCAGCAGACTTTCTACAGGGGAGATCGTACGTACTCCAAGCGGAACCTGGGCACTTTCACATTACAGGCGGTGATCCAACTGTCCGCGTCGGTTTTTCTCCCGAGAAAGTAGATGAACTAATCGGTGAGCGTAACGCAGCACGCCAAGCTAAGAATTTCAAAGAGTCCGACCGCAT
>JBOIFZ010000079.1:0-5701 GCA_050741735.1 Burkholderiales bacterium | reverse complement strand
ACGCTGTCGCCACAGCAGCGCGCTGCCTTCAACCGGCTGCTGGACTACCCGGACCACGATCTCTGGGATTTCGTGAGCGGAAAGCAGCCGCCGCCCGACGCGGTTACGGCCCGCGTTATCAGATTATTTGATTGATCCTTATTGCACTGCATCCCGGCGTCCCCTGCCGTAGAGAAGCTGCTAAACTTAAAGCCTTATTAAGCAGGTGAAGCAAGCGAGGCATGGATAAGCAGCGCACCGCAACAATTTCATTCGACGACGGTACCGCTCCCGTCGAGTTCCCGGTGCTCTCCGGCACCGTCGGGCAGGACGTGGTGGATATCCGGGCCTTGCACGGCAAGACCGGCAAGTTCACCTACGATCCCGGGTTTCTCTCCACCGCGAGCTGCCGCTCCGAAATTACCTACATCGACGGCGACGCCGGCGTGCTGCTGTACCGCGGCTATCCGATCGAGCAACTTGCCGAGCAATGCGACTTTCTCGAAGTCTGCTATCTGTTGCTTTTCGGGGAATTGCCCAATAAGCAACAACAGCAGGAGTTCGGCACCACGGTTATGCGTCACAGCATGGTGCACGAGCAACTGGCGCGGTTTTATACCGGCTTCCGCCGCGACTCGCATCCGATGGCGGTGCTGGTGGGCGTGGTGGGAGCGTTATCGGCGTTCTATCACGACTCGCTCGACCTGAATAACCCGGAGCATCGCAAGATATCGGCTTTCAGGCTGATCGCGAAAATGCCGACCATCGTGGCGATGGCGTACAAGTACTCCGTTGGCCAGCCGTTCATCTATCCGCTGAATTCGCTGTCCTACTCGGCCAATTTCATGCGCATGATGTTCGCGGTGCCGGCCGAGGAATATCAGATCAAGCCGGTGCTGGTTAAGGCGCTGGACCGGATCTTCATCCTGCATGCCGATCACGAACAGAACGCCTCGACTTCCACGGTACGCCTGGCCGGTTCCTCGGGCGCCAATCCGTTCGCCTGCATCTCGTCCGGCATCGCCTGCCTGTGGGGCCCGGCGCATGGCGGCGCCAACGAGGCCTGCCTGAACATGCTCGAGGAAGTCGGCGACGTGTCGCGCGTCGGCGAGTACATCAAGAAGGCCAAGGACAAGAATTCCGGCTTCCGCCTGATGGGCTTCGGACATCGCGTGTACAAGAATTACGATCCGCGCGCGAAGCTGATGCGGGAAACTTGCCACGAGGTGCTGAGCGAACTGGGACTGCGCGACGACCGCCTGTTCAAGCTGGCGATGGCGCTGGAAAAAATCGCCATCGAGGACGACTATTTCGTCCAGCGCAAGCTCTATCCCAATGTGGATTTCTACTCGGGCATCGTGCAACGTGCGCTGGGCATCCCCAACAACATGTTCACCTGCATTTTCGCGCTCGCCCGCACCGTCGGCTGGGTCGCGCAATGGAACGAGATGGTCGGCGACCCGGAGCAGAAGATCGGGCGGCCGCGCCAGCTCTACACCGGCCCGGCCAAGCGTTCCGTGGTCCCCATTGAGAAGAGGTGATTGAGTGATTGAGTGATTAAGACTCTGATTACTCAATTACTCAATCACCGAATCACTGTCCTGAAAGGTGATCGAAATGATGAAGGAATTCCTCGGCAGCTCTTACCTGTTCGGCGGCAACGCCCCCTTCATCGAGGATTTGTACGAGGCCTACCTACAGAATCCCGATGCGGTTACGCCGGAGTGGCGGCGCTATTTCGACCAGATGCAGCAGTTGCCGGGTGCGCGCGATGTGGCGCACGCGCCGATCGTCGAATCGTTCGTGCAGCGCGCACGGGTCGGGGCGCCGCGCCTGGCACCGGCGGTGGCCACGCTCGACCGCAAGCAGGTTTCCGTGATCCAGTTGGTCGCGGAGTATCGTTTCCGCGGCGTGTTGCTCGCCCAACTCGACCCGCTCAAGCGGCGCGAGCGCCCGCATATCGCCGAGCTGGAACCCGCGTATTACGACTTGACCGAGGCGGACATGGACGCGGTTTTCAACACCGGCTCGCTGATCGGTCCCGAGCAGGCGACGCTGCGCGAAATCATCAAGGCGCTGCAGGAGACCTACTGCAGTACCCTCGGCATCGAGTACATGTATTTGAGCAGCCTGGTGGAGAAGCGCTGGATACAGGAACGTCTCGAGCCCATTCGAGCCAAACCCGGCTACTCCCCGGATTACAAGCGCCATATCCTGGAGCGCCTCACCGCGGCCGAGGGACTGGAAAGACATCTGCATACCCGCTATGTCGGGCAGAAACGCTTCTCGCTCGAAGGCAGCGAAATGCTGATCCCCATGCTCGACAACCTTCTGCAGCGCGCGGGGGAGGCCGGGGTGCAGGAACTGGTGATCGGCATGGCTCATCGAGGCCGACTAAACGTGCTGGTGAATACTCTGGGTAAAATGCCCAAGGACCTGTTCTCCGAATTCGAGGGCAAGCACGACGACGCGCTGCGTGCGGGCGACGTCAAGTATCACCAGGGATTCTCCTCCGACATCATGACGCCGGGCGGGCCGATGCACCTGACACTGGCGTTCAATCCGTCGCATCTGGAGATCGTGAATCCGGTTGTCGAAGGCTCGGTTCGGGCCCGCCAGCACCGCCGCAAGGACCGGCAGGGCAAGGAAGTGCTGCCGGTATTGATTCACGGCGACGCCGCTTTTGCCGGCCAGGGCGTAGTAATGGAGACGTTGAACCTTTCGCAAACGCGCGGCTACGGCACCGCGGGCACCGTCCACATCGTTGTCAACAATCAAATCGGATTCACCACTTCCGATCCGCGCGACAGCCGTTCGACGCTGTACTGCACCGACGTTGCGAAAATGGTCGAAGCGCCGATCATCCATGTCAACGGTGACGATCCCGAGGCGGTGATCATGGTGATCGAGCTGGCGCTGGACTACCGGACCAAGTTCAAGAAAGACGTGGTAGTCGATCTGGTGTGCTTCCGCAAGCTCGGCCACAACGAGCAGGACGAGCCGATGGTCACGCAGCCGCTGATGTACAAAATCATCAACGAGCACCCGGGGACGCGCAAGCTGTACGCCGACAAGCTGGTGGCGCAGGGCGTGATCGGCGCAGACGATGCAGATCAGATGATGGCGACCTACCGCCAGGCACTTGAGGCGGGTTATCACACCAACAAGACCATCCTCTCGAACTACAAGCCGCCGTTCGCAGTGAACTGGAGTCCGTACAAGAACACCAAGTGGAACGAAAACGACGACACTACGCTGCCGCTTGCCGACTTGCAGCTGCTGGCGGAGAAGCTGACGTCCATCCCGCCGAACTTCAAGCTCCACCCGCGGGTCGAGAAAATCATCGCCGACCGCCGCCTGATGGGGCAGGGCAAGATGCCGGTCGACTGGGGCATGGCGGAAAACCTCGCTTATGCCTCCTTGCTCAAGGACGGCTTTGCGGTGCGCATTTCGGGTCAGGATTCAAGCCGTGGCACCTTCTTCCATCGCCACGCAGTGCTGCACGATCAGAATCGCGAGAAATGGGACTCCGGAACCTACACGCCGCTGCAGCACATCGCCCCCAACCAGGGCGATTTCCTAGTCGTCGACTCGCTGCTCTCGGAAGAAGCCGTGCTCGGTTTCGAATACGGCTACACGACTTCGGAGCCCAATGAGCTGGTGGTCTGGGAAGCGCAGTTCGGCGACTTCGCCAACGGTGCCCAGGTGGTAATCGACCAGTTCATCGCTTCTGGCGAAGTCAAGTGGGGCCGCGTCTGCGGATTGGTGATGCTGCTGCCGCACGGCTACGAAGGGCAGGGGCCGGAGCATTCCTCGGCGAGACTCGAGCGCTATCTTCAAATGTGCGCCGATTACAACATCCAAGTGTGCGTGCCCGCGACCCCGGTGCAGATGTTCTTCTTGCTGCGCCGCCAGATGATCCGCCCGTACCGCAAGCCGCTGGTCATCTTCACGCCAAAGAGTCTGCTGCGTCACAAGGAGTCGGTATCGCCGTTGGAAGAGTTCGCGCAAAGCAAGTTCAAACCGGTAAACGGCGAGTGGGACGCCGACATCAGGCCGGACAACGTCAAACGCGTGATTTTCTGCAGCGGCAAGGTGTTCTATGACCTGCGCGCCGCTCGCCAGGAGCGCAGCATCAAGGACGTAGCCATCGTGCGCATCGCCCAGCTCTATCCGTTCCCGCACGACGATTTCCAGGAGCAAATCAATCTTTACAGCAACGCCCGCGAGGTCCTGTGGTGCCAGGAAGAGCCCGGCAACCAGGGCGCGTGGCACCGAATCCAGCATTATCTGCTGCGCCACATGCGCTCCGACCAGGTTCTGGGATACGCGTTGCGGCCCTCGTCGGCGTCGCCAGCGGTTGGCTACCTGTCGTTGCACAACGAGCAGCAGAAGGAAGTGATCAATGCAGCCTTCAGGGAGATCACGGACAACCTCGTTGTCCCGGTACAGGGCACGGCCAGAGCCGCACGCTAGCCACGCGACAACTACTGAGTTCACGATAGGAAACCAGCATGCTGATTGAAGTCAAAGTACCGCAACTCTCGGAATCGGTTGCGGAGGCCACATTGCTGTCCTGGCACAAGAAGCAGGGCGAGTTCGTGAAGCGCGACGAGAACCTGATCGATATCGAAACCGACAAGGTGGTGCTGGAGTTGCCGGCGCCGGATTCTGGTGTGCTCTCCAAAGTCATCAAGGGCGACGGCAGCACCGTCGTGGGCAACGAGATCATTGCCACGATCGACACCGACGTCAAAGCAGTTGCCGGGGCGGCGGCATCCGCGACGACTACGGTTGCGGCGCCCTCCGCCAAGGCGCCGGTAAAGCCGGCTTCCGCACCGGTGACTTCCGCCAAGGCGGTGTCGCCCGCGGTCATGCCTTCCGCCAGGAAAATCGCCGCTGACAACAATCTCGACACCTCGCAGATCAGCGGCAGCGGGCGCGGCGGCCGCGTCACCAAGGAAGACGTGGTGGTGAAGCTGCCGGCGCCGCAGGCGCCCAGGCCGACGGCGCCGTTGCCCTCACCGGTGAACGTGGATCAGATACTGGGCGACCGGCCCGAGCAACGCGTGCCGATGTCGCGGCTGCGCCAGCGCGTGGCGGAACGCCTGGTGCAGTCGCAGTCCACTGCGGCAATTCTCACCACGTTCAACGAAGTCAGCATGCAGCCGGTAATGGAGTTGCGCAACCGCTACAAGGACAAGTTCGAGAAGGAACATGGCGTCAAGCTCGGATTCATGTCTTTCTTCGTCAAGGCTGCGGTGCATGCGCTGAAAAAGTATCCGGTGGTGAACGCGTCGGTGGACGGCACCGACATCGTTTACCACGGCTATTTCGACATCGGCATCGCGGTGGGCAGCCCGCGCGGGCTGGTAGTGCCGATCGTGCGCAACTGCGACCAGTTGTCTTTCGCCGACATAGAGAAGGGAATCGCGGATTTCGCCAAGCGCGCCCAGGACGGCAAGCTCACCATCGAAGAGCTGACCGGCGGAACGTTCTCGATTTCCAACGGCGGGGTGTTCGGCTCGATGCTTTCCACGCCTATCATCAACCCGCCGCAAAGCGCGATCCTGGGGATCCACGCAACCAAGGAGCGGCCGGTGGTGGAAAACGGGCAGATCGTGGTCCGGCCGATGAACTACCTGGCGGTTTCCTATGATCACCGCATCATCGACGGCCGCGAAGCCGTGCTGTTTCTGGTCGCGATCAAGGACGCCCTCGA
>JBOIFZ010000078.1:0-1703 GCA_050741735.1 Burkholderiales bacterium | reverse complement strand
GGCGGCCGGGATCAGCGCCGGCCGCCGCCGCCGAGTATCGAGCCGAGCACGCCGCGGATGACGCGGCGGCCGACTTCCGAACCGATTGCCCGCGCCGCGCTTTTCATCATGGCATCGCCGGCCGACTGGCGGCGCGAATTGCCGCCGCCCAGCACGCCACCAAGAACGTTGTCCAGAACCGACCCTCCGGCTGTCGACGTTGCGGCCGGCTGTCGTGCGGCCGCCGCAGTCGCCTCGCGGCGCGCCTTCAGGACTTCGTGCGCAGAATCCCGATCGACCGTGTTCTCATAAACGCCTGCCACCAGCGAGCGCTGCATCGCTGCGCGGCGCTCATCTGCCGCTGCCGGTCCGATGCGGCTGTGCGGCGGCAATATGAAAGCGCGTTCGACAATCGTGGGCTGGCCCTTCTCGTCCAACAGCGATACCAGCGCCTCGCCCACGCCCAGTTCGCCGATGACTTTCTCGACGTCGAGTGCCGGGTTGGCACGCATCGTCGTGGCGGCAGTCTTCACCGCCTTCTGGTCGCGCGGGGTGAAGGCGCGCAGCGCGTGCTGCACCCGGTTGCCGAGCTGGCCGAGCACGGTGTCGGGGATATCGAGCGGATTCTGGGTGACGAAGTACACGCCCACACCCTTGGAGCGGATAAGCCGCACCACCTGTTCGATTTTTTCCAGCAGCGCCGGCGGTGCGTCGTTGAACAACAGATGCGCTTCATCGAAGAAGAACACCAGCTTCGGTTTTTCGGTATCGCCGACTTCGGGCAGCTCCTCGAACAATTCCGCGAGCAGCCACAGCAGCAGCGTCGCGTACGCCTTGGGCGCGGCCAGCAGCCTGTCGGCGGCGAGAATGTTGACGACGCCCCGGCCCTGGTCGTCGGTCTGCATCAGATCCGCGATATTGAGCGCCGGCTCGCCAAAGAAGCGGTCGCCGCCCTGCTGGTCGATCACCAGCAGCCCGCGTTGGATCGCGCCGATGCTGGCTGAGGAAATGTTGCCGTACTCGGTGGTGAACTGTCTGGCATTGTCGCCGACGTACTGCACCATTGAACGCAGGTCCTTGAGGTCGAGCAGCAACAATTGATTGTCGTCGGCAATCTTGAACACCAGTGTCAGCACCGCGGCCTGGGTATCGTTGAGATTGAGCAGCCGCGCCAGCAGCAGCGGCCCCATTTCCGAGACGGTGGCGCGCACCGGATGTCCCTGTTCGCCAAACACGTCCCAGAACGTGACCGGGCAGCCGGCGAAGGAAAACTCGCCAAGAGCGAGCATGTCGATGCGCGCCTTGAGCTTGGGGTTCATCGTGCCCGGCTGCGATAGACCGGAAAGATCGCCTTTGACATCGGCCATGAAAACCGGCACGCCGATCGCGCTGAACCGCTCGGCCATCACCTGCAGCGACACGGTCTTGCCGGTGCCTGTGGCGCCGGCGATCAGTCCGTGGCGGTTGGCAAGCGCGGGCAGAAGAAAAAGCTCCCGTGAAGACTTGGCGATCGGCAGAGGCGGTCGCATGCGTTTTTCCGAGACCGGAGATGATCGGGTGGTATGATAAAATTTTAATTATATCAGCCATATTCGGTGCGTCATCAGGTTGGTGCAGCGGTTCGCATCCGGCGCCGCAGCAGCGCCTTCGCAGAGGAAGTCATGGCAGGCCACAGCAAGTGGGCAAACATCAAGCACAAGAAAGCCGCGACGGACGCCAAACGC
>JBOIFZ010000077.1:0-12906 GCA_050741735.1 Burkholderiales bacterium | reverse complement strand
CCACCACTCATCGTCAACTGTCGGAGGAAGAACAGATGAGAGCAGGGGTCGGGCCCGACATGATCCGGCTGTCAATCGGCATCGAGGACGTCAACGACATTCTCTGGGACATCGATCAGGCTCTCGCCGAGTCCAAGGCCTGACAGTCCTTAAACCGAAGGGCTCACCACGAAGGCACGAAGAACACGAAGACACACGAAGAAAAACGACGCGATAGGTTTTTTTTTGCTCCGTTCCAGCCTCCCGGCTACGCCGACGTCAAAGAAGTAACGTTGCGACCGAAACCCGAAGAACACGGATATTCACAGGGAAACCTTGAACTTGAATTTGAACTCTTTGTGGTCCTTCGTGTTCTTCGTGTCTTGTATGTTCGTTTTGTTGGTGTAAGTTGTGTTTGTTCTCGAGCGTAGTTGGGCTTGAGGACGGGGAAGCGGCAGATCGATTGTGTCCTGGTTTAAACCGTCACGAAGCCTGATCGCCGCCTCCTGCTTTGCGTGAATCCGAGCAGTTGCCTGGGCACGAGCCCGAATTATTGCAAGATAGGATCGAGTGAAGCCATGAATCAGTTTAGTGTTTTTGTAGGTATTGATGTCTCGAAGGACCATCTGGATGTGCATCTGTTGCCCGATGATAAGTCGTGGCGGCTTGCCAACGATGAGGCCGGCTGCGCGCAGTTGATCGAGCGCCTGAAGGGCTTGTGCGGGCCGGTGCTGGTGGTCATGGAGGCCACCAACGTGTTCTGGCGCCTGGCGGCCACCCGGCTTGCCAGCGCGGGGCTCAGTGCGGCGGTGGTCAATCCGCGCCAGGTACGCGACTTTGCCAAGGCCACAGGCCAGCTTGCCAAGACCGATGGCCTCGATGCGCGAGTGCTGGCGCTGTTTGCCCAGCGCATCCAGCCCCCGGTGCGCAGCCTGCCCAGTGAACAGTGCCAGGTGGCCGCCGAACTGCTCTCGCGCCGGGCACAGCTCATGGGCATGCGGGTTGCGGAGCAGAACCGGCTGTCGACCGCGCGCGCTCCCAAGGTGCGCAAAGACATCGCGGCCACCATCGCGTTTCTGGAAAAACGCCTTGCGGGCTTGGACGGGGAGATCGACCAGTGGCTCAAATCCACCCCGATCGATCAGTCGCGGGTCAATCTGCTCAAAAGCTTCGTCGGCATCGGCGAGCGCACCGCAAAGAGCTTGCTGATTAGCCTTCCGGAGTTGGGCAGCCTGAGCAGCAAGCAAATCGGCGCGCTGGCAGGCCTGGCGCCCTTTGCGCGTGACTCGGGCAACAAGCGCGGCCAGCGTCAGATCCGTGGCGGACGCAGCACCGTGCGCGCCGCTCTGTATATGCCCGCGATCACCGCCATTCGCTGCAATGCCGTGATTCGCGCGCTTTACCAGCGATTGATCAACGCGGGCAAACATCATTACGTGGCCATCACCGCCTGCATGCGCAAAATACTGATCATCCTCAATGCCATGCTCAGGTCCAATCAACCCTGGAGAAATCCACAAGAAACTTGACTTTGAACGCAGTTGCTTCGTGGTTGACGAGTTTTGAACTTGTGGTTTGGTGAGCGATGACACTACATAAGGACGTGATGCTGGATTTCGCGCGCGATGCCCGCACCGGGCTGGACGAGGCGGTGATGTGCGCGTCGAAGTCCGTGCTGCATCTGACCACGATCCTCGACCAGGTACGGGAAAAGGGCAGGCGCATCCTGCTTACCCGGCTGCCGCCCGAGCAGTTCGCCGAGCTGCCGGCGCAGCATCGCAGGAATATCGACTACGATCCGCTGTCACGCACCGGCTATTTCTGCGGCACCCATCAACTCAAGACCGAAACGCAGATTGCTGTCGTGGCTGCGGGCACTTCGGACGTGGCGGTCGGCAGCGAGGCGGCGCGCACGCTGCGTTTCTACGGTGAACCGGCCGTCGAAATCAACGACGTCGGCGTGGCGGGATTGTGGCGCCTGCTCGAACGCGTCGAAGAGATGCGCAAGATGAAAGTCGTGATCGCAGTCGCCGGAATGGACGCTGCGTTGCCCACAGTGATCGGCGGGCTGGTTTCAAGCGTCGTGATCGGCGTGCCGACCTCGGTCGGCTACGGGGTCGCCACCGGCGGCGAAACCGCCCTGCGCTCCATGCTGGCGAGCTGCTCTCCGGGGCTGCTGGTCACCAACATCGATAACGGTTTCGGCGCCGCCTGCGCCGCACTGCGCGTCCTGCGCGCGGCGTAAAAAATCCCGGTCGCGGTAAGGCGACCAGGATGTTCTTTTCTCCAGACCTTACTTCAGATCGTTCTTCACCGCATCAAGCCCGGCCTGGGCACAAATGCCGCCGTGCTCCGCGGTGTCCGCCGAAAAACGGGGCGTGAATCCACCCCGGCGAACTTGATACGTCGATTACAGAAAGTTCCCCTTCGCGTCGTCCCACTTTTCTTTCGGAGCCGGAGAAAGAGCGCTAAGGCGTTGCAACAGCCGTGACGGATCGGTATCCGCAATGACGAGTTCGCGGTGTGCCGGACGAAGGAAGCGTTCGGCGACGGCGTGGTCGAGCATGGCGAGCATGCGGTCGTAGTATCCGGCGACGTTGAGCAAGGCGCACGGCTTGCCGTGGAAGCCGAGTTGCGACCAGGTGAGAACTTCGAAAAACTCGTCGAGCGTGCCGAATCCACCCGGCAGCGCAATGAATGCATCCGAGAGGTCATTCATGCGCGCCTTGCGTTCGTGCATGGTTTCCACGATCAGGAGTTCGGTGACGCCGCGGTGGGCAACCTCCTTGTCGACCAACGTTCGCGGAATCACGCCGGTTACTTCGCCGCCACGCTCGAGCGCCGCGTCCGCGAGCACGCCCATCATTCCCACATTGCCGCCGCCGTAAACGATGCCCAGCTTGCGCTCGACCAGGACGGCGGCCAGCGCGCGTGCTGCTTCCGCAAATTCGCTCCTGGCTCCGGCGTTAGAGCCGCAGAAAACGCAGATACGCCTCATCCCGGTTTCAGAATTCCATCCACTCGCCGTCGCGATAGTAGAGAACGATCGCGGCCTTCTGGATCGGACCGTCTTCGATGCCGTCGTGATCGAACTGGGGCAGCGATTCAGTCAGCTTGTCGCGAATGGCGCGTTTCTGCAACACGAACGCGGTGGCGGTATGGATGATGCGGTAAGGGTCGTGTTCTTCACTGCGAACCATCTGCACGTCTGCGGTCGCGCTGCCCGGGTAAATAAGGATGCTGCTCTTGTCCTGGTGCCGGCACAGCACCGCCCAGTCCCGCTGACCGGGATTGAGGAACTGTCCCTGGATCACGTTGTGCCGGGCATCCCACTTGGTAAACATGGGAACCTTGCAGTCACGCTTCTCCAGGTCGGCCTTGATGACTGCCGGCAATTCCCGCACCTGCTTGGGTTCGAGATAGCGGAAATCGGGCCATTCCTTCTGGACCTCCTTCAACGCAGTCTGCGCGCTTGCCGCTGCAGCAAGCACAGTCGAGATTGCCAATGCGAGTCCGAGTTTCATCATTGCGTGGCCTCCTGCAAAAAGGCTCATGCGGCCAAACGTATCCCCATGAACTGCCAGCGGTCCTGCGGGTAGAAGAAATTGCGGTAGCTGGCGCGGATATGCGTAGCCGGCGTGACGCAGGAGCCGCCGCGCAACACCAGCTGGCTGACCATGAACTTGCCGTTGTACTCGCCGAGCGCTCCGGCAGGAGGCCGGTAGCCGGGATACGGGCTGTAGGCGCTTTGCGTCCATTCCCACACGTCGCCAAAGAACTGGCTGGCGCCGTCGCGGGCCGGTTGCGGATGGAAGCGCTCGCTTTCCAGAAAATTTCCGCCGGGCGACTGAATGCTCGCGGCGGCTTCCCACTCGAACTCCGTGGGCAGGCGCTTGCCGGCCCAGCGTGCAAAGGCATCGGCCTCGTAATAGCTCACATGACAGACCGGCGCGCCCGGCTCCACGCGCCGATACCCGGCAAGCGTCATCTGCCACCACTCGCGGTCCTGCTGCTCCCAGTACAGCGGCGCAGTCCAGTGCGCCTCGTTGACCTTGCGCCAGCCGTCGGACAGCCAAAGCGTCGGTTGCCGGTAGCCGCCGGCTGCGATGAACTCGATGTACTCGGCGTTGGTGACCGGCCGCGATGCCAGGGAGAACTCGTCCAGGTAACTGCGGTGGCGCGGCGCTTCGTTGTCGAAGGCGAATCCGTCCCCGCCATGCCCGAATGCATACATGCCGGCCGGAAGGCGCAGCCATTCGAGCGGCGGGTTGGTGAGCGCGTCCGGCGGTATTGCCTCGCGATACACGGGCTTCAGCGGATTGCAGGCGAACAGGTGTTTGATGTCGGTGAGCAGCAGTTCCTGATGCTGTTGTTCGTGATGAATCCCGAGCGTGGCGCGGGCTCGAATCTCTCCTGCATCGGCGGTGTCGGGCGCCTCGAGCAACATGCCCATGTGCTGGTCCACGTAGCCCCGGTATGCCTTGATCTCTTCCAGCGAGGGCCGGGACAGCAGGCCGCGCTGAAGCCGGGGATGGAATTCGCCCACGCTTTCGTAATACGAATTGAAGAGGAAGCCGAAGCGGGGGTGAAACGGCCGATACTTTTGCAGATACGGGACCAGCAGAAAATTCTCGAAGAACCACGTGGTATGCGCCAGATGCCATTTCGCGGGGCTGGTTTCCGGCGCGCTCTGCACTACGCAGTCCTCAGCCTGCAGCGGGTCGCACAATCGGATCGTGAGTTTGCGGACTCGACGCAAGTCCTCGAGCAGCCCGTTGCGGCTCAAGGCATCGGAGTGAGAGTGGAGCGGACGATTCATCTTGCTTTCCTCGGCATTGTCTGCAAGTGTAAGTCCGATTGCGCGGGGCCGACAAACATCGTGTAGTCGCCGCCCGGCGACATTTCTACAGATATCAGGTGGTTACAAACCCGGCTTTTCTCCGCACGGAGTTTGGCGTACGTTTGCAGCCGCAGCGCCAAAAAGGACTTCAATGACAACCCTACGCGAACCCTCCGCCGCGCGGCGTCCGGCCAATGTTACGGTGATATCGATCGGCAGCGGCGGTGAAATCGATGCCGACGAAGTGATTGCCGGCCTCGCCAGCGAGTCAAAACGCCTGTCGCCGAAGCTTTTCTACGACGCCCGCGGCAGCGAGCTTTTCAACGCCATCTGCAAGACCGACGCCTATTACCCGACGCGCACCGAGCGCGGCATCCTCGCCGGCCATGCCGACGCAATTGCACGGACGGTCGGACCGGACTGCGTGGTTTTCGAATTCGGCCCCGGGGACATGTCGAAAGTGCGCCTGCTGCTGCCGCGGCTCTTGCCTTCGGCCTATGTCGGCATCGACATCGCCGAAGCGCAACTCGTTACGGCCGCGGAAACGCTTGCGTTCCAATATCCGTGGCTCGAGGTCTTCGCCGTCTGCGCCGACTTCGGCGCCGAGCTGCCGGGGCAACTACCGCTGCCGCCCGGGCGCCGCCGCGTCGTGTTCTTTCCCGGGTCGACCATCGGCAACTTCGAACCCGATGATGCGCGCGCGTTCCTCGGATTGCTCGCGCGCATGGTGGGAGCGGACGGCGGTGCGATCGTGGGCGTCGATTTTCAGAAACAAACGGCGCTGCTCGATCGCGCCTACAACGATCCGGAAGGGCTGACCCGCGCATTCAATCTCAATGTCCTAACCCGGCTCAATCGCGAAGTGGGGGCGGATTTCGACGAACGCCGGTTTCAACATCACGCCTTCTACAACGAATCCCTCCAGCGCGTGGAAATGCATCTGGTCAGCATGGTCTCGCAGGTCGTGGAACTCGCCGGAAGACCGATCCGCTTCGAAGCCGGTGAATCCATCCACACCGAGAATTCCTACAAATACACGCCGCAAAGCTTCGCCACGCTGGCAAGCGAGGCGGGATTTGCCGCGCACCGGCTGTGGACCGATGCGCGCGACTATTTCGGAGTGTACTTTCTGAGCAGCGTTTAGCGGACGGCGCGTCAACAGCTGTCGCGTCGGACTATCCGTAGTTGGAAACCTCGATCAAGTTGCCGTCCGGGTCGCGAAAGTACACCGAGAGTATCGGCCCGATCGCACCGGTTCTTTGCACCGGACCTTCGATGATTTCCACCCCGCATTCAAGCAAGTGCCGGGTCACTTCCGCCAGCGGCGTAGCCGCGATCAGGCAAACATCGGCAGAACCGGGGCCCGGCCTGGCGGCCTTGGGTTCGAATTCCCTGCCTTGCATGTGCAGGTTGATCTTTGCCGCACCGAAATGGAGCGACCGGCGGCCATCGCCGAAGGTTCGCGCATCCATGCCGAGCACGCGCGAGTAAAACGCGCAAGTCACGTCGATGTCCTTGACCGTCAGAACGAAGTGATCGAGGCGATCGATCCGGATGGGCATCCGCTACAGCCAGCGCATCATGCCCATCTCGAAGGGATGGGTCAGCAGTTCGTGATGCGGATACATGCGAATGCGATATCCGAGCTTGCCGCAGTGCTCGGGGCTCAGTTCCAGCACGAAGCGATGTTCGCCCTTCTCGGTGCGCACCCCCTCCGACTGGAACTGGTAGCAGGTCGCCTGCGCTTCGTTGTCGCGCCTGATCTGTTTGGCGATCAGGAGTTCGACCCTCACGTCCTCCGGCTTCAGGCCGTCGAGATCCACACCGACTTCGAAACGCACGTTGTCGCCGAAGGCGACGCGTTTCTTCGGCGCGTCCAGGCGGCGCATGCCGACCTTGGGCCAGGAACTGCGCACATGCCTCTTCCACTCGGCAAGCCGGCGCGCCGCCTCGAAGTTCGAATCGGCATAGCGCCGGCCCTGGCGGGTGGCGGGAAGATAGAATTTCGCCAGGTACTCGCTCAGCATGCGCGTGGACGAAAAGCGCGGCAGCAGCGTGGCGATGGATCGCTTCGCCATGCGCAGCCACTCGGCCGAATAGCCCATGTCACCGCGCCGGTAGTACATCGGAATCACGTGGTCCTGCAGCAACTCGTAGAGGGTCCGGCTTTCCTCGAAATTGCGGCGCGCCTGGTCCAGGCTTTCCGACACCGGCTTGATCGCCCAACCGTTCTTGCCGTCGTAACCCTCGTCCCACCAGCCGTCGAGCACCGAGAGGTTGAGCACGCCGTTCATTCCCGCCTTCATGCCGGAAGTGCCGCTCGCCTCCAGCGGATACACCGGGTTGTTCAGCCACACGTCGACCCCGGAAACCAGTCGCCGCGCCAGCCGCAGGTCGTAGTCCTCGATCAGCAGGATTTTGCCCTCGAAGTCCGGCAGGTGCGCCATCTGCGTGAGCCGGCGGATGATGTCTTGGCCGGGCACGTCGTCCGGATGCGCCTTGCCGGCGAAGATGAACAGGACCGGGCGTTTTTCGTCGCCGAGGATCTGGCGCAGCCAGTCGAGATCCTCGAACAGCAGCGCCGCGCGCTTATACGTAGCAAAGCGGCGCGCGAAGCCGATGGTGAGTACGTTCGGATTGACCGGATCGGCGTAGTCCAGCAGGCGGTCAAGGTGGGCCTCGGACCCGCGGTTGCGGAAGTGCTGACGCGACACCCGGTAGCACACCAGGTGCAGCATTTGCGCTTTCAGGGACTGGCGCACGCTCCAGAACAGATGGTCCGGCATGTCGTCGATGCGCTGCCAGAACGCCTGGTTGTTGGCATGGTGCGACCAGTCGAAGCCGAGAAACTTGTCGAACTGGTCGGACCATTCCGGCGCCAGGAAAGTGGGCACATGCACGCCGTTGGTGACGTAGGAAAGCGGATTCTCCTCCGGCGCCACTTCCGGCCACAGCGGCGCGCAGATGCGCGCGGACACGCTGCCGTGAATCCGGCTGACGCCATTCTGAAAACGCGATCCGCGGATCGCCAGCGCGGTCATGTTGAACTCCTGGTTGCCGTCAACGCGACCGAGCGCGAACAGATCTTCCTCGCTCATGCCCAGTTCCTTGCACAACCAGGAGAAATGCTCGCGCATGATGTCCGCGCTGAAGTGGTCATGGCCCGCGGGTACCGGAGTGTGGGTCGTGAACACCGTGTTGGCGGCGACCGCTTCGAGCGCGGCGTCGACAGTCAGTCCCTGGCCGGCCAGCATGCGCATGCGCTCGAGCACCAGGAATGCCGGGTGGCCCTCGTTGATGTGCCAGACGGTCGGTTTCAGTCCCAGTTCCACGAGCGCGCGCACGCCGCCGATGCCGAGAACGATTTCCTGCTCGATGCGCGCGGTCCGGTCGCCGCCGTAGAGGCGGTGAGTGATGTCGCGATCGTCGCCGGAGTTTTCGTCGAGGTCGGTATCGAGCAGGTACAGCGTTACGTGCCCCACCTTTGCCTGCCAGACTTTCACCTGCACGACGCGCCCCGGCAGATCGACCTTGACCCTTACCTCGGCGCCGTCATCGCGCAACACCGGCGACACCGGCAGGTCCTCGAAATCGGAATCGGAGTAAAGCGCCTGCTGGCTGCCTTCCGTGTCGATGGTCTGGTGGAAATAGCCCTGGCGATAGAGCAGGCCCACGCCGATGAATGGCAAACGCATATCGCTTGCCGACTTGCAATGATCGCCGGCGAGAATGCCCAGTCCCCCGGAGTAGATCGGTAGACTCTCGTGGAATCCGAATTCAGCGCAGAAGTACGCGACCAGATCGCTCTGGCGCAGCCACTCGGAGCCGTCCCTGCGCATGGGCTCGCCGTGGTAGGTATCGAACTCGGAGAGCACGCGGTTGTAATTGCCGAGGAACACCGGGTCGTCGGCGGCATCCACCAGTTTCTGCTCGTCGACCCGCTTCAGGAACGCCTTCGGATTGTGACCGACTTCATCCCAGAGCAGGGTGTCGAGGCGAGAGAACAGCAACCGCGTCTGCCGGTCCCAACTGTAGCAGAGGTTGTTGGCGAGCTCCTCCAGCCGGGCGAGACGGCGCGGCAGCTTGGCGTTGACTTCGAGGGTGAACGTCGTGCCTTGTGGCATGGTTGAACCGGGTCAGCAATCAGTCTGCGGGATTATGAGGAAAAGCCGCGCTTTGGGGAAACGGCGGGCCGGCACTGAATCGGTGCGCCGGGCTAGAGTACGTATCGCGCCAGATCTTCGCTCTGCGCCAGATCCTTCAGCCGCGCGTCCACGCGGGCGGCGTCGATGACGATCTTCTGCCCGTGATGGCGGTCGGCTTCGAATGATACGTCCTCGAGTAATTTCTCCATCACGGTGTAGAGCCGGCGCGCGCCGATGTTCTCGGTCTTTTCGTTAACCTGCCAGGCAATCTCGGCCAGGCGGCGGATGCCTTCCTGCCGGAATTCGAGCTGGACGCCTTCGGTTTCGAGCAGCGCCTGGTATTGTTGCGTGAGACAGGCATCGGTCGCGGTCAGGATCCTCTCGAAGTCTTCCACCGAAAGGCTGCCGAGCTCGACGCGGATCGGAAAGCGGCCCTGCAGTTCCGGGATCAGATCGGACGGCCGGGACAGATGGAACGAGCCGCTGCCGATGAACAGGATGTGGTCGGTCTTGATCATGCCGTACTTGGTCGAAACCGTGGTGCCCTCCACCAGCGGCAGCAAATCGCGCTGCACGCCGTGGCGCGACACCTCTGCGCCCAAGGTCTCCTGGCGGCTGGTGATCTTGTCGATCTCGTCGAGAAAGACGATGCCGTTCTGCTCGACGTTGGTGAGAGCCTTGAGCTTGAGTTCCTCGTCGTTGACCAGCTTGGCCGCCTCTTCCTCGGCCAGCAACTGCATCGCCTCGCGGATCTTGAGCTTGCGGGTCTTGCGACGCGTTCCGCCGAGGTTCTGGAACATGCTCTGAATTTGCGAAGTCAGGTCCTCCATTCCGGGAGGTGCGAGAAATTCCATCTGGGCGTGCATCGTCGCGACTTCGATCTCGACCTCCTTGTCGTCGAGCTCGCCTTCACGCAGCTTCTTGCGGAATTTCTGCCTGGTCGCGCTGTCGCGGTCTTCCTGTTCGGCCTGGAAGCCGATCTCCCGCGCCGGCGGCAGCAATACGTCGAGGATGCGATCCTCGGCCTGGTCTTCCGCTCGCTGGCGCACCTTGCGTGTCTCCTGCTCGCGCGTCTGCTTGATCGCGGTCTCCACCAGGTCGCGGATGATCGAATCCACATCCTTGCCGACGTATCCGACCTCGGTGAACTTGGTGGCCTCTACTTTGATGAAAGGCGCCTCCGCGAGCTTCGCCAGCCGCCGCGCGATCTCGGTCTTGCCCACGCCGGTGGGCCCGATCATCAGGATGTTCTTGGGCGTGATCTCCTGGCGCAACGGCTCGGCCACCTGCTGGCGCCGCCAGCGGTTGCGCAGCGCGATCGCGACGGCGCGCTTGGCGGCGTCTTGGCCGATGATGTGTTTATCGAGTTCGTGGACGATTTCTTGGGGGGTCATGTGTGACATGGCAAGTGCGTGAGGCGTGAGGCGTAAGGGGTGAGGGGTGAGGAGTAAAGGCCAGGACGTTGCTGCATGCAGCAAGCTCTATCGATTCAATCAATAGATAATTGGTCAGGGTTTACCCCTCACCCCTCACCCCTCGCGACTTTTAATCAAGAACTTCGATCACATGATTCTGGTTGGTGTAGATGCAGATATCGCCGGCGATGGTCAGCGATCTCTTGACGATGTCCTGCGGCGACAGTTCGGTATTCTCGAGCAGCGCGCGGGCGGCGGCCTGGGCGTAGGGGCCGCCGCTGCCGATTGCCACCAGTCCCAGCTCCGGTTCGACGACGTCGCCGTTGCCGGTGACGATCAGCGAGGTTTCGCGGTCAGCCACCGCCAGCATCGCTTCGAGCCGGCGCAGGATGCGGTCGCTGCGCCAGTCCTTGGCGAGCTCCACCGCGGAACGCAGCAGATTGCCCTGGTGCTTTTCCAGCTTCGCCTCAAAGCGCTCGAACAACGTGAACGCGTCCGCCGTGCCGCCGGCGAAACCGGCGAGGATGCGCTCCTGGAAAAGGCGCCGGACCTTGCGCGCGCTGGCCTTGATAACGACATTGCCAAAGGTCACCTGTCCATCGCCTCCGAGTGCGACGCGGCTTCCGCGGCGCACCGACACGATCGTCGTGCCATGAATGTTGTCACTCATAAGGATCCGGACCGGAAGGTATGAAGTCGGCTGCACGGGACAGGTGGGGCTGGATTTCGGAAACCTCGATGTTGGCGGAACTCATACCGATTGGCCACCGGCGCGCGGTGGGACGACAGAAGGCCCGCCGTTCCGGCGGCGGGCTTGGCAAAAACGGCAAGATAGTGATTGTACTGGAGACTATCAAGCTGCGGCTGCGGACGGACGGCCACGCTCGACTGCGGAAAACGCGATTCCCACCACCGCCATGGCCCAGACGATGATCGCGCCGGTGGGCAGATCGAACACGATCGATGCGATCAACCCGAAAAGATATCCCAGCGCGCCGACGGCGTAGGCCTTGGCCAGGCGCAGTCGCGTGGCATTGCGCGAGGCGAGAGCCGGGATGATGAGGCTGCTGAACACAAGATAGATGCCGACCATCTGCACCGACGCGGTCACCGCAAGGCCGAACAGAAGGTAGAAACCGACGCGGCCGAGCCGGGCCATGCCGATGCCAAACCACGCGGCGAGGATCATTGCGGTCAATGCGGCAACGACTGCAAGTTGATGATGGCCGACCCAGAGAATCTGTCCAACCAGCATGTCCTTCAGGTACTCGCCGGCATGCGGGTTTCCCGCCAGCAACAGGATTTCGAGCGTTGCCGCCAGCACGAATACCGAGCCGATGATCGCTTCCTGGACGGCAGGCCAGCGCTTCTCCGTCCAGGTGAGGAACAACGCACCCAACAGCGCGGCGCCAAGTGCCGCGGCCTGCACCGCGTAGGCCTGTTCCTCCAGTCCAAAAAAATGTGCGGCGATGACGCCTACACCGGCGATCTGCGCGATCGCAATATCGATGAAAACGATGCCCCGATTCAGCACCTGGATTCCCAGCGGCACATGGGTGGCGGTCACCAGTAATCCGGCGAGAAATGCGGGAAGCAGAATGCTGAATTCGAGGTTGGGCATGTTACTTCCTCGCTTTCTTCAACCTTGTGATCGTGTCTTCGAACAGGCCGAAAAGATCTTTTGCTGCGGCCGTCCCGCCCACCGTATAGGGAAGTTCCACGACCTGAAGCCCGGTTTTCTCGGACAACCAATCGGGCGCTTTGGGTTCCTGGTAAGCGGAGCGCGTTATAGCGTCCGCCGCTCCGCCCTGTAAGCGCCCGACCATCTCCGAAAGATGACCGGCGCTGGGCGGTATCCCCGGTTTGGGTTCGATATTCATGACTTCCACAAGGCCGAGCCAATGGATCAGATACACCGTGTCCTTGTGGTAGGGAACGATGCGCATACCCTTAAGCGGCGCGGCTTCTTTCTCCCAGCGCGCGGTTGCCTGCTGCCAGCGCGCTTGGAAGTCGTTGCCGCGCTTTTCATAGTAAGCAGCATTGGCGGGGTCGAGCTTCTGCAGTTGTTGCGTCAATACTGCGGCAATCTTCGCGATGTTGTGCGGATCGAGCTGGACGTGCGGGTTGCCCGCCGGATGGACGTCGCCTTCTGCGCGGTCGAGCCTGGTTGGAATTTCCAGCCGGTCTACCAGATCGGAGGCGAAGATGAACCCTGGCTGACCGGGCTGGACTTTCTTGTTTCCCGCAGCCTGTAGTAACACCGGCAGCCAACCGATTTCGAGGTCCGCACCGGTGCAGATCGCCAGATCGGCGTTGCGCATCCGCGCCACCAGACTCGGCCGCGCCTCGATTCTGTGGGGGTTCTGCAAGGCGGTGGAGGCCTGGTACACCGAGACCTTGTCGCCGCCGAGCTCGCTCGCCAGCGATGCCCATTCGGGCACGCAGGCGAAAATGTTCACCGCGGCAGAGGCCGGCGAATCTCCGAGCAGCACCAATACAGTTGCAATGCATGTCAGACACTTGTTCA
>JBOIFZ010000076.1:0-7378 GCA_050741735.1 Burkholderiales bacterium | reverse complement strand
TGATTTAGGCCGTTTCCGTAATGGCGGGCTCGAGCAGCGCCCGCGCAGCGCGCTCGAAGTCCGCGTCGCTGCCGTCGGTCAACCGCACGTAAGTGGCGCCCTCGAGCCTGGGATAGTTGCGGGCGATGGACTTGACGTACGCGGGATCGTAGTGCTCCTGCAGAATCTGCGTCACGAATTCCGGCCATTGTGCGCCTGCCACCTTGTCTTTCCAGCCGTTAATCTTCTCGTGCCCGTGCAGCCGCACCAGGCAATCAAGTCGGGCGCAAAGCGCCTGCGCGTTCTCGGTGAAGTGGCGGTAATCGCGCAACAACAGCGCCACGCGCACCGGCGCGGCTGCCTCCAGCCAGACGCATTCGCTCTGCCATATGCGTACGATCAGCGGCTCCGGCACCCTGAGGTTGCCGACCTTGCGGCTTTCCGACTCGATGAACACCGGCCGCCGCGAATCCAGGCTCTTGAGTTTCAGCCACAGCCGGCTCTCGAACATCTTCTGCGAAGGCTGCTGCTCCCCGGGCAGATCGCCCAGCAGGGAACCACGGTGTGCGGCCAACTTCTCCAGGTCGAGCGTCTGCGCACCGTGTTTTTCGAGTTGCTGCAGCAGGATGGTCTTGCCGGAACCGGTGAGACCGCAGATCACTCGGTAGCGAAGCTTCCCGGCGGCGGCTTCGATGCCGGCGGTCACCGCGCTGCGGTAGGACTTGTATCCGCCGGCCAGCCGCTTCACGTCCCAGCCAATTTCGCGCATCACGTGGCTCATCGCCGCGCTACGCTGCCCACCGCGCCAGCAGTAGACCAGCGGCCGCCAGTTCTTCGGCTTGCCGGCGAAACTCGCTTCGATGTGCCGGGCGATGTTGCGCGCGACCAGCGCCGCACCGACTCTCCTGGCGGTGAAAGGCGACACCTGAACATAGAGCGTGCCGACGCGTGCGCGCTCGTCGTCGTCGAGGACCGGACAATTGATCGCGCCGGGAATGTGATCCAGCGCAAACTCGGCGGGCGAGCGTACATCCAGGATGTCGTCGAATGCGGAAAGCTGTGCTACCGTGACCGTGTCCTGATTCATGCTCTGAAGCGCACTGCCCGGGATGCAGGAGGCATCAGTTTACACGCGCGGCCGCCGGCTTTTTTTGCCCGTCAGGTACGCTGCGGCGCAAGCAGGGCACGCAGGCGCCGGTAAATATTGTCGAGAATGAGAGGCTGCGCTTCGACGGCGGGATGGATGCCGTCCGACTGAAACCATTCGCGTTTGTCGGCGAAGCCCTGGAGCATGAACGGAACCAGCGATGCGTTCTGCTGTCTAGCCACCTCGGCGAACAGCGCTTCGAAGCGGCGCCTATAAACCTGGCCGTAGTTGGGTGGTATGCGCATTCCCACCAGAAGCACCTTGGCGCCAGCCTTGCGCGAGGCTTCGACGATGGCGATCAGGTTGCGGCGGGTTTGCTCGATTGAATTGCCGCGCAGGCCGTCGTTCCCGCCGAGCTGGACGATGACCACCGCCGGCTGGTGCTCCGCAAGTGTGGCGACGATGCGATTGCGGCCGCCGAGCGTGGTCTCGCCGCTGATGCTGGCGTTGACGACGGTGTAGTCGAGCCGGTCGCGCTTGAGCCGGTGTTCCAGCAGGCTCACCCAGCCGCTGCCTTGCGGCAGACCGAAGCCCGCCGACAGGCTGTCGCCGAAGACCAGTATCGTCCGGGCGGCATGCGCAGGCGCAACCGCAGTCAAGGCCAACAGCAAAAGAAATCGCAGCCACATGTCTCAGGAACCTTTTCCGCCAATTGTGAAGGCGGTGGGATTGACGAAGCAAGTCTCCACCGGCACCACCACGCTCACCATCCTCGAGGATGTCTCGCTGGAAATCGCGCCCGGGGAAGCCTGCGCGATCCTCGGCGCGTCCGGCTCGGGCAAGACTACACTGCTTGCGCTGCTTGCGGGACTGGACGTGCCCAGCGCCGGGGAAGTGCACATCAACGGCGCCAACCTGTTCGCGCTCGACGAGGACGGCCGCGCGCGCCTGCGCCGCAATCAGGTTGGCTTCGTGTTCCAGTCGTTCCAGCTGCTTCCGGCGCTGACCGCGCTGGAAAACGTGATGCTGCCGCTCGAGCTCGCCGGCATGGTCGGCGCGCGCGAGAAAGCCGCGGCCTGGCTGGCGCGTGTGGGCCTGGCCGAGAGGCTCGCGCATTATCCGCGGCAACTGTCCGGCGGGGAGCAGCAGCGCGTTGCGGTGGCGCGCGCGTTCGCCCCCGAGCCGCGGCTGCTGTTCGCAGACGAGCCGACCGGCAATCTCGACTCGGCCACAGGCGAGGAGATCATTTCGCTCATGTTCGCGCTCAACCGGGAAAGCCGCACCACATTGCTGCTGGTGACCCACGACGAGGCGATTGCGCGGCGCTGTCCGCGCCAGCTCAAACTTGCTGCCGGGAGGCTGACCAGCGATGAGCGCCGTTGATCGCTTGAGTGCCGGTGCCGTGCTGCGGCTGGCGGCACACATGCTCGGTCGCGACTGGCGTGCGGGCGAGCAGCGTGTGCTTGCCATGGCGCTGATCATTGCGGTGGCAAGTCTGACCACGGTGGCCTTCTTTGCCGACCGGGTGGGGCGCACGCTCACGCGTGAAGCAAACCAGTTGCTCGGCGCCGACCTTGTCGTGGTCTCCGACGCGCCGATCGCGGAATCGTTTCGCAGCGAGGCGAGGCACCTCGGGCTCGCCGTTACCGAAGCCGTGCGCTTTCCGAGCATGACGCAGGCGAAAGATCGTGCGCTGCTGACCGAAGTGAAGGCGGTGTCGGCGGGTTACCCGCTGCGTGGCAAACTGCGCATCCGCGAGGGCGCTGCCGGGCCGGACTTCGAACCCGCGCGCATTCCGGCGCCGGGAAGCGTCTGGGTGGACGATCGTCTGTTGCGCCGGCTCGATGTGAGTATCGGCGATCGCGTTGCTCTCGGAGAGCGCGAGTTCACCGTGGCGGCGATGGTGAGCGAGGAACCGGAATCGAGCGCCGGATTTCTCAATCTCGGCCCGCGGCTGATGTTCAACGTGGACGATCTCGCTTCCACTGCCCTGGTGCAGGTCGGCAGCCGGGTTTCGTACCGCCTGTTCGTGGCCGGCGACACGCAAGGCGTGGCGGCGTTTCGCGATTACGCCGCGCGCACGGTCCGGCTGGGGCAGCGGGTCGAGGACATCCGCGACGCGCGGCCGGAAATCAATTCGGCGCTCACCCGCGCGGAACGCTTTCTCGGCCTGTCCGCGCTGCTGACGGTCATTCTCGCCGGCGTTGCCGTGGCGCTGGCAGCGCGTCGCTATCTGCAGCGACATCTGGACGCCTGCGCGATCATGCGCTGCCTGGGTGCGAGCCAGACGCTGATCCTGGCGTTGCACTTGCTGCAGTTCGCGATCATCGGATTGATCGCGAGCGCGATCGGCTGCGCCATCGGTTTCCTGTGCCAGTACCTGCTCGCGGCGCTGCTTGCGCCGATCTTCTTGGTAAGCCTGCCTGCGCCGGGCTGGCTGCCGGCGCTGCAGGGGCTGATCACCGGGTTCGTGTTGTTGCTCGGCTTTGCGCTCCCGCCGCTGATCGCGCTCAAGAAAGTGCCGCCTCTGCGGGTGCTGCGCCGGGATCTGGGCGCGCCGGACTCGTTCGGGCTGTCGGCTTATCTGCTCGGTGGCACCGCGATGTCGGGACTGATCCTGTGGCAGGCGCAGGATCTGAAACTCGGGATGTATGTGCTGGGCGGCGTGCTCGGCACCATGATGGCGTCGGCTGTCCTGACGCTGCTGGTGCTGCGCCTGTTGTCTTCGTTCAGCCGCGGCGCGGGACTCAACTGGCGCTTCGGGCTCGCCAACCTGCGCCGCCGCACCATGGGCACGGTGATCCAGGTGATCGCGCTGGGACTGGGCATGATGGCGTTGATCCTGCTCACGCTGGTGCGTTCGGACCTGCTGGAGAGTTGGCAGAAAAGCTTGCCGCCCGATGCGCCGAATCGATTCCTGGTGAACATCCAGCCCGACCAGGTCGCGGAGATCGCGGATTTTTTTTCCGGGCGGGAATTGCAGCCGCCGGCGCTGTTCCCGATGATCCGCGGCCGCCTGGTGGAAGTGAACGGCAAGCAGGTGTCCTCGAAAGACTACGTCGAGGACCGTGCGCGGCGCCTCATCGACCGCGAGTTCAACCTTTCGTGGGCGGAAAAGATGCAGCCGGACAACGTGATCGTCGCCGGCCGCTGGTTTGCCGCCTCCGATGCCGGCAAGCCGTTGCTTTCGGTGGAAGAGGGCATCGCCAAAACGCTGGGCCTGAAGCTCGGGGATGACCTGACCTACGACATCGGTGGGTCGCGCCTGACGGCGAAGATCGGTTCGCTGCGCACCGTGGACTGGGACTCCTTCCGGGTGAACTTCTTCGTTATCGCGCGGCCCGGCGTCCTGGAGCGCTATCCCGGCAGTTTCGTGACCAGCCTGCACCTGCCGGCGTCGCGATCGGTCGTGATGGACGAAATCGTGAAGCGCTTCCCGAATCTGCTGGTGATCGATGTGGCGGCGATCCTGGCGCAGGTCCAGCGCATGATCGATCAAGTAGTCCGGGCGATCGAGTTCGTTTTCCTGTTCAGCCTCGCGGCCGGACTGCTGGTGCTGTTCGCCGCGGTCAGCAGCACCCATGACGAACGGGTGTTCGATGCGGCGGTGATGCGCACGCTCGGGGCGGCAAGCGCGCAGTTGCGCGCAGTACAGGTGGCGGAATTTCTTCTGATCGGCGCGCTGGCCGGGTTGTTTGCCGCGGTGGGCGCCAGCGCGGTGGGGTTCATACTCGCCAAACACGTGCTGAACGTGCCCTACAGCATCGATGCCCGGGTTTGGCTGGTGGGATTGGTTGCCGGCGCGATCGGCGTGGCGATCGCGGGCCTGCTCGGAACGGCGAAGGTGCTGCGCACGCCGCCGATGGAGGTCTTCCGCGCCAGCGCTTAGTTACGCAAACCGCTTTCAACGCAAAGGACGCAAAGGTACGCAAAGGGAAGCAGGAAATACAGTAACCAAACTGAATTATTGGGAGTGCGCGATCACGGTAAATTTAGAATTGTCACCTCTGCGCACCTCGAATTTCCTTGCCTGTTGTTTTGCCTTCCTTCGCGTACCCTTGCGTCCTTTGCGTCGAAGATTTTTTGACTGCTAAGCGCGAAATTTCAATGAATTGCAGCGGTGTCTGTGGTACACTGCGCGACCTTTTTTCGGGACACTGCATTACATGAGCCGCAACGTTCGCAACATCGCCATCATCGCCCACGTGGACCACGGCAAGACCACGCTGGTGGACAAGCTGCTGCGCCAGGCGGGTACCTTTGCCGCCCACCAGCACGTCACCGAGCGGGTCATGGATTCGAACGACCTGGAACGCGAGCGCGGCATTACCATCCTCGCCAAGAACTGCGCCGTGCAGTATCAGGGCACCCACATCAACATCGTCGACACGCCCGGCCACGCCGACTTCGGCGGTGAAGTCGAGCGCGTGCTGTCGATGGTGGACAGCGTCTTGCTGCTGGTGGACGCGGTCGAAGGGCCGATGCCCCAGACCCGCTTCGTCACGCGCAAGGCCTTGGCGCAGGGACTCAAGCCGATCGTCGTGGTCAACAAAATGGATCGCCCCGGCGCGCGTTCCGAATGGGTGGTCAACCAGACCTTCGATCTGTTCGATAAGCTCGGCGCCACCGAGGCGCAGCTCGATTTCCCGGTGATCTTCGCCTCCGCACTGCAGGGCTGGGCATCGCTGAAGCACGACCAACCGGGCCAGGACATGCGGCCGCTGTTCGATGCCATTCTCGAAAACGTGCCGGTGCGCGAAGCCAATCCCGACGCGCCGCTGCAACTGCAGATCTGTTCGCTCGACTATTCCAGCTTCGTCGGCCGCATCGGCGTCGGGCGCGTGGCGCGCGGGCGCATCCGCTCCGGCCAGCAGGTCGCCGTGATGCATGGACCCGATAGCGAGCCGGTAATGGCCAAGATCAACCAGGTCATGATGTTCAAGGGTCTGGAGCGCACCGTGGTCGAGGAGGCGCAGGCCGGCGACATCGTGCTGGTGAATGGCGTGGACGAGGTCGGCATCGGCGTCACCATTTGCGACCCGGCCACACCCGAGGCATTTCCGTTGCTGAAGGTGGACGAACCCACGCTCACCATGAACTTCCTGGTCAATACCTCGCCGCTGGCGGGCAGGGAAGGCAAGTTCGTCACCAGCCGGCAGATTCGCGAGCGCCTCGAACGCGAACTGCAATCGAACGTCGCGCTCAAAGTCGAGTTCACCGCCGATTCCGACACCTTTGTGGTGTCCGGGCGTGGCGAACTGCACCTCACCATCCTGCTCGAGAACATGCGCCGCGAAGGCTACGAGCTGGCGGTCGGCCGCCCGCGAGTGGTGATGAAGACCGTCGAAGGCGCGAAGCAGGAGCCGTACGAACTGCTCACCGTGGATGTGGAAGACGCCCACCAGGGCGCGGTGATGGAAGAACTCGGCCGCCGCCGCGGTGACCTTCAGGACATGCAGTCGGACGGCAAGGGCCGCGTGCGCCTCGAGTACCGCATTCCCGCGCGCGGGCTGATCGGATTTCAGGGCGAGTTCCTCACCATCACGCGCGGCATGGGGCTGGCCAGCCACATCTTTGACGACTACGGCCCGGTGAAGGGCGAGATGGAAGAGCGCCGCAACGGTGTCCTGATCAGCCAGGACGATGGCGAAGCGGTCGCCTACGCCCTGTGGAAGCTGCAGGAGCGCGGCCGAATGTTCGTTTCGCCGGGCGATGCGCTCTACGAGGGAATGGTGATCGGCATCCATTCGCGCGACAACGACCTGGTCGTCAACCCGATCAAGGGCAAGCAGCTGACCAACGTGCGCGCGTCCGGTACCGATGAAGCAGTGCGCCTGGTGCCGCCGATCGAACTCACGCTGGAAAAAGCGGTGGAGTTCATCGCCGACGACGAACTGGTGGAGATCACTCCAAAATCCATCCGCATCCGCAAGCGCCACTTGAAAGAGCACGAACGCAAGCGCGCTTCTCGCGACAGCACGCCTGCGGCGGCTTGATTACACCCAACGCAGAGGCGCAGAGGGCGCAGAGACAAGATAGAAGGAATTGCGACGCCTAAGTGGCGCAGGGAAGCGGCGATCTCCCGGCACCAAGATACGCACCCTCAGGCTCTTTTCAATCCCGATCCCGGTTTTCTCTGCGTCCTCTGCGTCCTCTGCGCCTCTGCGTTGAGGTTTTTCCCTACATCCCGCCTCCAGAGCGTGGCGCATCGGATAAAATGGCCCGATGCCTGAACTTTCCGTTGCGTTGATCGTTTCCGCCGCGACGCTGCTCGCGGTCATCGTCTTGATCATCATCGTTTCGTCGATGGCG